>JAFGTL010000527.1 GCA_016934125.1 Candidatus Hydrogenedentota bacterium | reverse complement strand
GGTGCCGGTTCGCATTGCCATTCCCCTCCAGTTCGCCGATGACAGGGGCATGATACACCGGAACGGGCGGCTACGTCGAGTGGGGCGTCATGGAGTCCTGGCGTGCGGCGCACATGTCGTAGAGGCCCCGGAACACGTCGCGCAGGTTGCCGCTGTGCTGTCGGAACAGGGCGTGGGCCGCGTCGCGCATCTGATCGGCGTTGTCGGGCTCGATTCGGCGGAGGAGCGCGTCGAGCAGTTCGGGTGAGGCGGTGCACTCGACGAGCGTCGGCAGCCTGCCGGGCCGGTGCGAGGTGATCACCAGGCCGCCCGCGTCTGCGGTTCGCCTCACAAGCCGGCGCCACGCCCACGGCCCGAGCCGATCGGCCCCGTCCAGGAGCACCACGTCGTCTGTGCTGAATGGCGCCAATTCGGTGAGCCGGGCGTCGAGCCGTTTCTGGAAGGCATCCTCGCCGTCGATTCGGATCGCTGCGGCGCGGCGGCCGCCGGCGGAGAGCCGGTGAGCCAGTTCATCGAGGAGTGCCGTTTTCCCCGAACCCTTCGGCCCAACCACCGCGGCCCGGCAATCGAGGGCGTGGAGCCGCTCGAACAGGCCGTCCCACGTCCACCCCTCGGGCCGGTAGGCCAGCCGGTGCAACCGGGCCGTGGCGAATGGGTTGTCGCGGGCCTTCATTCCGCCTCCTCGGGGGCGGTGACAGTGCCGAGCACGATCTCAGCCCCGTCCGACGACAGAACGATATCCTGACGTGCCGATTCCTTCCCGCTCACGGCCAGCAGTTCCAGGGCCCAGATCAACGAGATGAGCTTCCCGGAGAAGCTGTACGGCCCCTCCGGCGCCGGGAACTCGAATGCCCGCTCGCCGGACAGTCCCGGCCCGTCGATTCGCACCGTCTCGACCACGGACACGTCCTCGTCGCCCTTGCCTTCGGTGCGCCAGAACAGGCGGAGTTCGAGTGCCTCGGGGGGCGCGTCGAACGCCCACGTGACGCGCCCCGCCACGGCCTCCCCGGGCGTAAACCGGGCCGTATCGTTGTCCAGCACGATCCCCAGGCTGTTCATTGGCTACCTCCCTGGCCCGGCCGCGGAAGAACCACGATGGGAAACTCCTCGCCGATATTGGGCCTCTGAGCGACTGAGCCCCCCACGAGCAGGCTCCACAGTATCTCGTTGTGTTCGCTCTTGAACGAGTGCATGGTCTCGGCGGGGACGCTGATCTGCGCATGCCCCGTAACGATCTCGGCGTAGGACGTGCAATCCGCAATCAGGAACACAGCAAAGACATTGCTCTCCGTCTCGGACTTTCTGCTACGGGAGAATGTGGCCTCTTCCGCGCCCACCAGGAGGATGCGCAGCCGTTCGACACTGTGTCGCGGATCGTGGATGAGCCACTCGATGTCGAAGGGTTCGCCCAGAACCGGCGCAGCCGTGCTGAGCGTCAGGACTGGCCACGGGCTTAGCCGCTTGAGGACCAGCATGGCGGTGCTGGCGGTCAGTAACGCGCCGACGACGGCACATCCGAGGCCGTAGTATAGGGCCGGCACCCACTCGAGGTCCTCCGCCCGGAAAGCCTTGAGCGCCTGCCACAAGCTGAAGAAGGCCGCTCCCGCGAATAGCCCGGCAAGGACGAAGCACCATCCGATCACCGCAACAGGGGATATCCGCGGCTTGAGCGTGACACGCCCGCCCGGGCTCAACCGGCTCGTCTGGCTGGGCCACGCGCGCTGGCGTTTGGAGGGCTTGGCCAGGTAGTCCGGGCGCCACGACAGCATGGTCGGCCGCGGGCGTTTCCGGACACGGCCGTACACCAGCGTGCCTATCCCCATGAAGACAAGCCAAGCGGCAACCAGCACGACGAAGAGGCAGAACGTCATCTCGACACAGCCGCCAACATTCGCCAGAAAGGCCAGGCTGTTCATTGGCTACCTCCCTGGCCGGGCCGCGGGAGGATCAGGATTGGAAACTCCTCGTCGATGTCGGGCCAGCGTGCGATGACGCCGCGGACGTGCAGGCTCCACAGGATCTCGTTGTGTTGGCTCTTGAAGGAGTGCATCGTGCCGGCCGGGATGGTGACTTGGGCGTGGCCCGTCATGATGCCGGTATAGGACGTGCTCTCGGCGACGGGATAGGCCGCAAAGGGGTTCGTGTCCGTCTGCGTGTCCGTGCCGCGGGTGTAGGTGGCCTTCTCGACGCCCTCGAGATGGATGGTGAACTCGTCGATGCTGCGGGCGGCGCCCTGCATGGCCCATTCGACGTCGAGGATATCGCCGAGGGCCGGCGTGGCGGTGTTGAGCGTCAGGGCCGGGCGGGGATTGAACAGGGCGAGAAGGGCCGAGCCGGCCACCACGATCAGGAGCGCACCCGCCGCGGCAAAGGGCACCATGAATACCGTCAGGATCCACTCGGGGGCGCCGGACTGGAATCCCTCGATGACTTTCCACACGGGAACGGCGACGATCCCGTTCCAGAACAGCGCGAGGAAGAGGAGGCCGCCGAACTTGGCGGCGGGCGAGGTGGCCGGTTTGAGCTTGATACGGCCGCGCGTGTCGAACTCGGATGCGCGGTTGGCCGGGGCGCCGTGCGTGCCGTAGCGCTCGATGAGCGACTCCGGCAGCCAGGAGGCCGCGCGCGGCGGCGCGGGCTTCCGGCGGAGGCCGTAGACGATTCCGCCGGCGCCGACGGCCATGAACACGATGGGAATGAGCGCGAACGCGAAATCGGGCGTGATCCCGCGGTTCAGAACCGCCTCGGCCGGATCGGCGGGATTCACGTAGCAGATGGCCTTCGAGCCGGGCGGGTGCCGATCGACCACGGCCCGTTTCCCGCGGTATCCGCTCGACGAGCCCCCCATGAACTGGTAGCGATCCGAGCGGTATTCCCGCCCGTTCACGGTATAGGTGTAGGCGATGGCGATGCTGTACGTCGTGTCCTCGCCCGAATGACTCTCGACGTCGCTGGACACGATTGTGCAGGGCACCGCATCCCAGGTGCGCGCGCGGATCACATTGATGCCGGCCGGGAGAAAGGCGAAGAAGAAGAACCCGGCGCCCATGAGGAGGAACACCGAGAAGAACGCGATCATGCAGCCGGCGGAACCGCCCTTGGCGGCGCGGGACGAGATCGGCGCCGTATCTGTAGGCCCTTTGCGTTTCCAGAGCATGCCAATCCCCTGCCTCTTCTGTCGCGTACTGTAGGGGAGCACCGCTAACGAGTCAAGGCGTCCGGCCCGAAACCGGGGCCCTGTCGCCGGGCTTTCTTTCGCGCCGGTTCGTCTGGTAGGCTAATGCCACCATGGAGGTATGTACGATGCAGATAGCGATTCTTGCGGTATTGACGATGTGCCCGGGTGCGGCGGAGGAAGAGGCAATGCTCAAGTTCGACAAGCAACGAATCGGCGAGGTGATCTACGAGGCCGCGTCGGTGTTCGACGTGAACAACGACGGCGTGCTCGATATCGTCTCGGGCGAGTACTGGTTCGAGGGCCCGACCTTCGAGAAGGCCCACAAGATCTGCGATATCACCCGGAACGACGATTACTACGATGATTTCTCCGACTACCCGATGGACGTGAACGGGGACGGATACATGGACATCGTCACTGGGGCGTGGTGGGGGCAGAAACTCCAGTGGCGCGAGAATCCGAAGGGCGAGTCCACGGAGTGGGTGAATCACGACATCGCCGAGGTGGGCAATGTCGAGCGGCCCTGTTTCTACGACATCGACGGCGACGGCCACGTCGAGATCATCCCGAACACGCCCGGCGCGCCGGTGCGCATCTTCAAGCTCGTGCGCGATGAAGCCGGCAAGGGCACGGGCCGGTTCGAGCAATGCGCCGTCACCGACAGCCCCCAGGGCCACGGTCTGGGGTTCGGCGACATCAACGGCGACGGACGCCCCGACATCATCCTCAACAAAGGCTGGCTCGAAGCCCCTGAAGACGCGTTCACCGGCAAGTGGGCGTGGCACCCCGAGTTCGACGTAGGCGGTTCGGCGAGCGTGCCGATCCTCGTGCACGATGTGAACGGCGACGGGCTGAACGATCTCATTGTCGGCGGCGGCCATGCCTACGGCCTGGACTGGTGGGAGCAGCGCGTCGACGGCGACGGGAACCGCACCTGGATCAAGCACGAGATCGATCCGGATCGCTCGCAGTATCACGATCTCCGACTGGCCGACATCGATAACGACGGCAAGCCCGAACTCATCACCGGCAAGCGCTACCGCGCCCACTGCGGCCACGATCCCGGCGGCGGCGATCCCATCGGCCTCTACTACTTCGAGATCAACGGCGGCGAGTTCGTCCGCCGCACCATCGACTACGGCCCGCCCGACAAGGCCAGCGGCGCCGGCATCTACTTCTGGGTGGCCGACATCGACGGCAACGGATGGCAGGATATCGTGGCGCCCGGCAAGGAAGGGCTGTATCTGTTCCGCAATCTGGGTTCGGCCTGAGGCGGGCGGATAGCCGGCCCGGCGGGCAGGCACTACGACGCGTGGCCCTCGAGCAGCGGGGCAAACAGGTGCTCCATGTCTGCCAGGTTCGTGTCGATGGAGTGGGGGAGTTCGTGGGCGAACAGATCCAACGCCACCAGCGCGTTGAGGTGGGCGTCGCCCGTCACCACGTGCCGCAGCCGCGCCGAGAGCCCGAGGTTCACCATGTGAATCCGCTCGTAGATGGCCTTCAACCCCTGTAGATCCAGATCGGCTGCGCCATTCCGGCGTCGGGTGAAGTACTGCGCCACGAGATACGTGCCGACGGCGCGAAACACGGTTTCCTCGCGGTTGGCGAAAGGCAGGTGGAACCGGGCCATGGGCTTGAACTTGGCCAGCAGCGGGCACCCGCTCGTGGCCACGCATAAGCCAATCACCGAACTGAGCGCCCGGTGCGCCGTGGTCACGGCGTGCGTCGTCCGCTCCCGGCTCACTACCGTCGCTTCGACGGACGCGAAAGACAGCAACTCGCCCGACATGGCGATCACGCCCAGCAGCGACTGGGCGGCGGGGCAGTGGGGGCACTCGGCCGCATCGAGCGGGCATCCGACGCACTGGGCCGTTTCGAGCCGCACCCAGTCCGGCGGATCGGGGTGATCCTCGCGAATCTGATTCAGGCTATCGGGATCCAGGGCGATCCGCACCGTGGTTTCCCACGGCGTCGCACCCGTTGCCCGGAACTGATACTCGAACTCGATGGGTTCAACCGCGGCCATGGCGTAGTCTCCTTCTTCCAGCCGGACACCGGATGGCCGACCGGTCGCCAGTATCGGGTTTCCCTTCCCGCGACGTCAAGCAGGGGCGGTTGGCGCCACGCGCCGCGCCGCGCCTCCGCGGGGCCTCGAAATGACAGGACATGTTTCAAGCGGAGTCCGCGACGCGACTACGTGTCCCGTCATTTCGGCCGTTGGCGCGCGAATTGCTCCCTTTCCTCTTGCAGACGTTGCATACGCCGGTTTCCGCGAGCATACTGTCCCAACCACGGGTGGAAAGGGAACGCAGGGGGACGCGAACGTGACTGACGACTCACCCAATATCCCGAGTCAGGGGGACAACCCGACGGAGTTCGGGATCCCTCGAGACGCGCGCGCCGCCCCGGCGGGCCCCATCCGCATGGATTCGGAGGGGCAGAACGCGACGGAAGAGGTAGCGCCGGAACTGATCCGCGAACAACGGGCCGTGGCGCTTCAACCGGGCGACGTGGTGGCGGATCGGTTCGAGGTGGTGCGGCAACTGGGCTTCGGCGGCATGGGGGCGGTG
>JAFGTL010000526.1 GCA_016934125.1 Candidatus Hydrogenedentota bacterium | reverse complement strand
TTCTCGAAGTCCGCAAGAAGGGCTCCGGTGGCTTCGAC
This sequence comes from Candidatus Hydrogenedentota bacterium, assembly GCA_016934125.1. Classification (GTDB taxonomy): domain Bacteria; phylum Hydrogenedentota; class Hydrogenedentia; order Hydrogenedentales; family SLHB01; genus JAFGTL01. The sequence goes on along the minus strand of JAFGTL010000526.1, from coordinate 16,452 downwards.
AACTGGGCCCAGATGCAGGAACTCATCAAGAAGAGCCCCGATGTCGAGGGCCGCGGGCTGCATCCGGCCGTGTTCGACGGCCACAACCGCTTCGGCCCGTCCGACAACTACCTCAGCCTCTATACGGGCTGGCTCTATTGCCCGATCGCCGGCGAATACGCCTTCGCCACCACCTCGGACGATGCGTCATTCCTCCTCATCGACGGCCGGCTCGTGGTGCAGTGGCCGGGCACGCACGGGCCCGTTGCGGACGCGCGGCACAACGCCCCCCTCGATCTCACCCAGGGGGCGCATCGGCTCGAGTACTACCATGCCGAGGGCGGCGGCGGCCAAGTCGCCGAGGCGGCTTGGCGCCTGCCGGGGCAACAGGAGTTCCAGGTGATTCCGCCGGGGGCCTTCGTCCCGTTTCGTCAGGCCGCCGTGAGCGCCTACGAACAGCGCGATGACACCGCGCCGCTTGACTTCAGCTTCTGGCAGGAAAGCGCCCTGCTCACCGCCAACTCGCTCCTGTCCGCCGTCCGGTTCCGCGTTGATTTCCCCTCCTCCGCCCGGCACCGTACGGCCCTGTGGGATTTCGGCGACGGGATCTCGGCCGAAAGCCGCAGCCCCACCCACGTCTACCTCGCGCCCGGCGTCTACACCGTCCGGCTCACCGCGGGCGACAAGCACGTGTCGCAGCGTGTACGTGTCTGGGAGAATGAGGGCATCGGCGACTTCGCGCCCGAAGACGTAGCCAGCCACTACGCCAGTCTGATCGGCTCCTATGATCTCGACAAGGTCGGCGTCGATGAACTGCTCACCATCGAAGCGTTCGCCCAGGAGGCAGGCGAGGTGCGGTTGCAGGGCAAGGCCATCAAAGCCTTGTACTTCCGCACGGACAGCTACGCCAGCCCCGCCGCTGGGCGTCGACTGCATGCGTACGCGGAGTCATTCATCGCCCAAGGCAACGTGAGCGAAGGCTTCACCGTCCTCGAGCAACTCGCGGCCAAGCACGCCCGGCGCGAGGTGGTGTGCGCGGCGCTGCACTTGGCCGGAGGCCTGTTGATGGACGCGGGCCGGGCCGACGATGCGCTCCCGCTGTTTGAACGCGAGGCCGCTTCCGCCCAGGGCAGTGCCAAGCTCGAGGCCGTGGCGTTCAGCGACTTGGGCGACTACTACCGCAGAAAGGGCGAGGCCGCCCGCGCCCGGGATTACTACGCTGACGCCCGTGAGGCTGCCGGCCAGCCGGCCACGGCCACGATTCGCGGCGGCTACGCCCAGGGCGCATTGGAGTATCTGCGCCGGAACCAGCCCGAGGCCGCCCTCGACACGATCGCCGCGTGGGAGCAGGCCTTTCCGGAGGACAAGCTCGCCGGCTATCTCTCGGTGCTCAAGGCCATTGCCTTGCTCAAGCACGAACAGACACCCCTCGCGTTCGCCGAGGTGCGGGACATGTTCTCCTGCAACCCCGGCAACAACTACGCAGCCCACGCCCTGCTCTTGCTCGGCGACTGCTCGGCCCTGTTGGGCTCGGCCGATGCGGCCGCCTACTACCAGCAACTCCTCCGCGACTACCCCGAGAGCCCGCTGTGCGAAGTGGCCGGACAACGCCTCGCGCGCCCGCCCCAGTCCGTCAAGGACACGTCGTTCCCAATCCTGGACTTCTGATCCCTCCGGAACCGGCCCGCGTCATGCGTGCGACAGCCGCCGCGGCAATGCGCAGTCCGTCTCGACGAGCCGGTAGTGGAGTTGCTCGACGAGTTCCCGCCGCAACGTCTGCTCGCTGTCCCACAGGTTGTGGAGTTCGTGAGGATCGTTGGCCAGATCGAACAGCTCGCCGTACGGCTCGGGGCCTCGATGGCCGGTGTACGTCGTGATCTTGTGCGTGGCCGTGATGAGTGTCCGCAACCGCAATCCGAGGTAGTCCTCGTCATTCTCGACGACCACGGATTCCTGAACCCCGTCAGACTCACCCGCCAACAGGGGCACGAGCGATCGGCCAGGCCAGGCCGGGGCCTGCCCTGGCGCTTCGGGAGAGGCCGGGCCTTCCGGAACCGGCTCGCCGGCCAGCTCGAGGATGGTCGGGGCCACGTCCAGAATGCTGCCCAGGGCGTCCGTCTGCCGTGCCCTGAACCGGCTCGGACACCGCCAGATGAAGGGGACGCGCAGCAGGCCCTCGAAATGGAATGGCCCCTTGTTCAGCAGGCCGTGATCGCCCATGAGATCGCCGTGATCGGACAAGAACAGCACCACCGTGTTGTCTGCCAGCCCCGAGCGTTCGAGGCAGTCGAGCACCCGGCCCACGTGATGGTCGATTTGCGACACCATGCCATAGGTGTACGCGAGGATCTCGCGGCGGTGTTCCTCGGGCATGTCTGTCTTGTGAATGCGGCCGCTCAACTGGAGCGAGCCTTCGTAGATCCGGCGGAAGAATGGCGCCAAGTCGTCCAGCTCACCCGGCCGCGATACGGGCGGGATGACGTCGTCCCGCGAGTAGGCGCCCACCCACGACTCGGGCAGATGGTAGGGATGATGCGGATCGGGAAACGAGCACTGGAGGAAGAACGGCTTCGAGGCCGGCCGGCTGCCGATGTACTCGATCGCGCGATCGGCCACGTATGCCGTGTGATGGCATTCGTCCGGAATCGCCACGGCCGCGCAGCCTTCCGCGCCCAAGGGCGACGGCGTCAATGCGCCTTCCTGAAGCCTCTTCCAGGTGTCCGGGTGCTCCCGCTGAAGCCAGTTGGCATAGTCGCCGCCTACGCCGCAGCCGTGGCCGATGGTGAGTTCGACGTGCTCGAAGCCATAGTAGGGGGTAGGCACGTGGCCAAGGGCGCCCTCCCGCCAGAAGCGTCCGCATTCGGGGAAGTCCTCCGGGCGTGCGGGCGGTGGCGTGAGCGCCCGGTGCAGCGTGAAAGGCGACAAGTGGATCTTGCCCACCGAGCCCGTGTCGTATCCGGCCGCCGCCAGCGCCTGAGGCACCGTCGGGAACCGCCGATCCAACGGGATCCCGTTGGTGCGCACGCCGTGCGCACGGGGCGGCAGCCCCGTGTACAACGTGGCCCGGCTCGGCATGCAGAGCGGGTTGTTCACGTAACTGCGCGTGAAATGCACCCCATCCGACGCCAACCGATCCAGGTGGGGCGTCCGGATCGCGCTGTTCCCGGCACATCCCATGTGATCGGCGCGCATCTGATCGGTGAAAATGACTATGAAATTGGGGCGACATTCACTCATTTCCTGCCTGCTCCTGCGGGTTGTGCTCGCGTCTACCGCGTGGCCCGGCCCCGTGGCCGTTGGAGGCATCCGGCGGACAGTGTTTTCCCCCACTATAGCCCAAGTCCCCTCGGGCCTGCACGGAGGAGCCGGCCAAGGCGCGCTGGCCGCGGCGGCCGGTGTGACAACGCCTCCGCCAGAAAGTATCATGGCGTCACTGGAGTGGCCTTGGCGGCCCCGCCGCCGGGGCGAAGCAAGCGAGAGGAGACCATCATGAAAGCGGTTGCCCTTTGCGGAAGCCCTCGGGAAGGGGGAAACACGGAGATCCTGCTGAAGAAATGCCTGAGCGTACTGGAGGGAGAGGGGATTTCGGGACAGGTGATCCGCCTCGCTGAGAAGAAGATCGCTCCGTGCACCGCGTGTGGCAAGTGCTTCAAGAACCGCGACGCCAAGTGCATCATCGACGACGATTTCGACTCTGTCTTCGCCGAGATGCTTGCGGCGGACATCATTGTGGCCGGCTCACCCGTCTACTTCGGCTCGGCCACGCCGGAGATCATGGCCCTGCTTCATCGAGCGGGCTATGTGGCCCGCGCCAACGGGAACCTGCTGTCGCGAAAGCTGGGCGGCCCCATCGTCGTGGCCCGCCGTGCCGGCCAGAACTTCACCTTCGCCCAGCTCATGTATTGGTTCATGATCAACGACATGGTGGTGCCGGGATCGACGTACTGGAACGTCGCGATCGGCGCGGGCATCGGTGAGGTGAACGACGACGCCGAGGGCATCCAGACGATCACGCGATTCGCCGAGAACCTGGCGTGGCTCGCGAAGAGCTTGCGGGGCTGATGCGGAATACGGGGGAGCCACGCACGATGATCGGGCGCGCGCCTCTCCCGATGGACTGTGTCCCATAGGAGGAGATCCGATAATGAAGGCGAAGGCGGTGGTTTTCCCGGACAAGCTGAAGGTGGAATTTCGCGAGGTATCGGTGCCGGAGCCGGGGCCGGACGACGTAGTCGTCGAGACGCGGTATTCGTGGATCAGCAACGGCACGGAGGGATCCTACCTCCGCGGCGAGCGCATCAACGGCGAGACGCCGTATCGCCCCGGCGATCCGTGGCCGTTCCCCGTCGCCGCCGGCTACCAGAGCACCGGCGTGGTTCGGCACGTCGGCGCGAATGTGACGGACATCGAGGAAGGCCAGTGGGTATTCTGTGCGCTGGGCCGCATCGACGGCATGTACGATGTCCACGGCGGCCACATCTCGGAGAAGGTGGCCGTGCGCGCCCACGTATGGCCGTTGCCGGACGCCCTGCCCGAGCATGAACAGGAACGGCTCCGCGTCGCGGCGAGCGGGCTCGTGTTGACGCAAGTCGGATACAACTGCGGCACGCGCCCGCCCGTGGACGTGGGCGACACCGCCCTCGTCATCGGCGATGGGCTGGTGGGGCAGTGGGCCGCACAGACGCTGCACTGGCGCGGGGCCTCGGTGATCCTCGCGGGCCGGCACGACGATCGGCTGGCGTTCTTTCCCGAGGGCGAACGTCGGTATCCGCTCAACACAACCAAGAGCGATCTCGTGAGCGGCGTCCGGGCCGTCGCGCCATCCGGCGTGAGTGTGCTGGTGGATACGGTTGGATCGATCCCAACCATTCTCGAGTGCCATCCGCTGATGCGGCACAACGGCCATATCGTGTCTGCGGGATTCAACGGGCTCGACTCGATGCTCGATGTTCAGAAGCTCCGGTTCGGCGAGTTGTCGTGGCACGCCCCGTCCGGATGGCAGCAGCGGCGGATGGATGAGACGCTGGCGCTCATCGCGAGCGGGCATCTCAAGACGGAAGAACTGATCACGCACCGGTTTCCGGCCGAACGGGCCGCCGAGGCGTGGAAGCTCATCGTTGAGCGCCCGGAACCGGTGCTGGGCGTGCTCCTGGAATGGGCATAGGGGCCGGCACCGGCCCGGTTCGAGACGAAACAACCGCGGATGAGCCCGCAGATGCGGCCCCGCTTCGGAGGATTGGAATGAAAGCGCTGCAAATCAATGGCCCGGGCGAATGCGAAGTCAAGGAGGTGCCTACCCCGGAGCCGGGCCCCGGCGAGGTGCTGCTGAAGGTTCACGCCGTCACGACGTGCCCCCACTGGGACATGCACATCCTCGGCGGCGAACCCATGTTTCCGGGCATGGAACTTGAGTATCCCTACACGCTCGGCCAGCCGGGCCACGAGGCCTGCGGCGAGGTGGCGGCGCTCGGCAAAGGCGTGACAGAGTTCGAGGTGGGCCAGCGCGTGTGCGCTTGGCGGGATCGGGGCCATCACGTGCAGGGATGCTACGCCCAGTACGTGGCCATGGATCCTGAGAGCCTCATTCCCGTGCCCACTGAGTTGCCTCCGGAGGCGTGTGCGCCCCTCGAACTGGCCATGTGCGCGAGCGCCCACCTGATGCTGGCCGAGAAGCTCGAGGCCGTCGAGGGCCGCCGCGTCGGCGTGTTCGGGTTGGGCCCGGCCGGCCTGTTGTTCGTGCAACTGGCCCGTGCCGCGGGGGCGGCCGAGGTGATCGGATTCGATCCCTTGGACGCGCGCCGTGAACTGGCTGCGCGCCTGGGTGCCACCCGCGCGCTCGATCCGGCCGGCGAAGAGGCGCGGACGCTTCCGCCCCGCGGGCAAGCGGGATGCCTCGACACGGCGTTCGACTGCGTCGGCTCGCCGGCGGCCGTGCACCGGGCCATGGAACTGACGCTCAACCTCCTGGTGCTGTTCGCCGTACAACGCGAGCCGTACACGTTCGGGCCGGCGTTGTGGAGTCGTTTCATGCTCGCGGGCGCCCAGCCCCACACCCGGGCGGCGGCGGAGTACGCCGTGGCGCGCCTCGCGGCCGGGCAACTCGATATGAGCCCGTTGGTGACGCATACCATGACGCTCGATGAGTACGCCCGTGGCGTCGAATTGCTCAAACAGCGCGACGCCATCAAGGTGGCGTTTCTACCGCAAGAAAGCTGACAGATTGGAGGAGGGGTGCCGGCCGGCCTGATGCATGCCGAACGCGAGTGGCTCGGGGCCGCCTGCCGCGGTGTCGGTAGGGCCTTGTCGGCCGTGGGGACGCGGGGCCGGCGGTTCGTTGCGGCCGGGGTGTTGGCGGCGGCGCTCGTCTACGTGGCGGCCCTCGGCATCAGATCGGTGCTGTACGAGGGGGCCTTCTCGCCGGACTCGCTCGTGTACGTGGACACGGCCCGGAACCTCGCGGCCGGCCGCGGCATCTCGAACTCCGTCGTCTCCTTGGACGCCGCCGTGTATGAGGGGGCGCCCATTCCGCGCCCGATGATCAACTGGGGCCCGCTCTATCCTGCGGCGATCGCCGGAACGTCCTTACTCGGCGTGCCCGTGACGGCGGCGGCGCTGCTGGTGCCGGTAGTGTTTCTCGGCGTGGCGCTCGCGGGCGCCTACTTGCTGGGCCGCCAAATGCTCGACGAAGTGGCGGGGCTTGTGGCCGTGGCGATCCTCCTGCACTTCGCGCCCTTGCGGCATGTCGGCGTCCACGCCTGGAGCGAGACGCTCGGGCTGGCGTTCGTGTTGCTCGCCCTGTATCTGGCGGCGGCCCGCGCCGGAACCGGCGCCCGCCGCCGCATGCGGGCGCTCGGGGCCGGGCTTGCGGCGGGGCTGGCCTACGCGGCGCGGCCGGCATTGGCCCCTCTCCTCCCGATGTGTCTTCTCCTCGTCGTGGAGCGCAGGCGCCTGCGGCCCACCGTCGAGCGCCTGGCGCTGTGCCTGGCGGGCTATGCGGCCGTCACCGGGCCCGTTGTGCTGCGGACGCTCCTGCTCACGGGCCATCTGCAGGGACACCGCAGCCCTCGCCCTATGGTTCCGTTCCGCCAGGCGGCCTCGGATCTCGCCCGAGTCCTGGCCGATGTGGCCGTGCCCGCGTCGTGGACGGCCCGGGCGGCGTGCCTGGCGGGCGTGTTGAGCGTGCTTATTGCGTGTGCGGCGTTGGTGCGGCGGCGCCGGTTGGTGCCGGCGGTACGCGACGCGCTGGCAGGCGGCCGGCGCTTTGCCCTCACCCTCTGGCCGGCCGGCTACCTCGCCTTTCTTGTGTACTGTGAGATGCACTACCCCATCGATCCCATCGACGCGCGGCTCACCGTAGTCGCCACGGCGGTGCTGGCGATCCTGGCTGCGGTGGCGGCGGTGCGCCTCCTGAACGCCAGCGCCCCATTGACGGGCCTGCTGTGTGCGCTATCGCTCGTAATAGCGGGGGGTGCGGCCGCCGGCGAGGCACTGGCGGCCCGGACGGCGCTCAACCCTCGCCTGCCCCGGCCGTACGACTACGGGCGGAAGCTGGCCCATTCCGAGACGCTGGCGTGGCTGGCGGATCACGCATCGGGCCGCGACTTGATCGTGTGCGAGAACGGGCTGGATCTCACCATCTACCTTGGCGTTGTCGATACGCTCTTCTTCTCGTGCGCGGAGCCCTGGAAACCGCCGGTGGCCTTTGACGACTTCATGGTCTACCTCGGCAATCATGCCGGCGGCTACGAGCGGGTGTTCGTCGTATTCCGCGAGAGTCCGGCGGGAAGGGCTGAGCGCTATGCCCCGCCCGGTTCGTTTGCGGCGGCATTCCTCGGCGATGAGGCGGCCGCCCACCCGGCCATTGCCGTGGCGGCCCGGCTCGACGACGGTGTCGTGTTCGAGGTGACGCCGTGATAACGGCCAGGGCGCGAGGTGTCGCGTGGCTCATGGCGGCGGCAGTGGCGGCCATCGGGGCGGTTTCGCATGCGGCGCCCTTCGGGCGCGAACTGGGCCTGCCGCCGGCGCTCGAGAACGGCCGGGTGACACGGCTCGTCCATATCGATGCAGACGCCACGGCCACGTTGATGGAGATGGACGGCCCGGGCTGCGTCACGCACCTCTGGATGACGATGGGCGAAAACGATCCGCGCCGCGTCGTGCTGCGCATGTACTGGGACGGCGAGCCCGATCCGAGTGTCGAGGCGCCGCTGGCGGACTTCTTCGGCGTCGGCCATGGCGAACGCGCCTTTACGGATGCGTCCGACATGCCGTTACGCACGCCGTGTCTCGTTGTCGCGCCGGACAACGGCTACAACGCCTATCTGCCCATGCCGTTTCGCGAGCACGCGCGGATCACGGTGACAAACGATCAGGATGCACCGCTGAAGGCGGGCGGCGGGCTGTATTTCCAGGCCGACTACGTCAGATACGACGCGCTGGCCGAGTCGGTGCCCTATCTGCACGCCCAATGGCGCCGCGAGGCGCCGGCGTTGCGCCGCGCGCGTCCCTACACCATTGTGCAGGCGCTTGGCGACGGGTTTCTCGCGGGCGTGACGATCCACGTGCGTGCCGACGACACGTCCGACGCGTGGTTTCACGGCGGGGGCGACACGATCTTCCTCGATGGCCTTGCCGCGCCGAACCTGATCAAAGGAATCGGCGGCGAGGACTTCGTTGGCGCCGCATGGGGCGCGAAACCGTTCGCCTCGCGCTACGCGGGATGCACGGTGTCGCGTGACAGGCGCGTGTCGCTGTATCGCTTCTTTCTCGAAGCGCCGCCGCGGTTCACGGATGCGGCATGGTTCGCCCTCGGCGCGATGGCGAACGAGATCACGAGCGTCGGCTACTGGTATCAGCGCGAGCCGCACGTCCGGTTCGCCGCCCTGCCCCCGCCCGAGCTCCGCGCACCGGCCAGCACGATCGCGCCGGGCGCATTCGACGTCGAGCTCCTTCCCGATCGACAGCTCGATGTGGCGGTTGTCGGCCCTTTCCTTGGCGGCGTGACTTCGCGCGCGCCCATTGACAGCTTACCCGCGCAGGATCTGTCCGCGCTGTTGCGCACCAACTACCCGAAGCTCTACAAGACGGCCGATCGGCTGTTCGAGGCGGGGCTGGTTCGGTGGGAGCGCGCGCGGACGACGCTGTTCTGGCTCGACTTCGAGGCGTTGTACAAGCCCAAGATGGAGGAAGCCTTCGGCGTGGAAACCCTCCCGGACACGCTGGCCTATGCCTGTATCCGCGCCCACTGCGATGACGCGGAGTCCTGCACGCTGTCCGTAGGCCACGACGACGCCGTGCGCGTGTTTACCAACGGCGTGCGCATCGCGGATCTCAGCCCCCAACCGCGGTTCACGCTCGACGAGGTGGAACTCGAACTCGCCCCGGGCGCCAACGACATCCTGCTGAAGATCGCCAACGCGTGGAACACCGATTTCGCCGCGTTCGCGGTGTCCCTCGGCCTGCGCGACAGCGAAGGCCACAGCCCCCCGCAGCGGTTCCGCCTGGACAACTTCGCAGCCCTCCCCCGCGCCCCTGACTACGCCCAGTGAGCGCGCCCGCCGCGCTTACCCGCCGGCCGCCGCGAGCACCCAGTCCACGGCATCCGCCAGACTCGACGCGACGTAGTCCGGTTCGACGGAGGCGCCGCTGTCGTCCTCCGCTGTCTCTTGCCCGTAGCCGGTGCGCACGAGCACGGTCGCGCAGCCGGCCGCGGCCCCGGCGATGAGATCGAGGTAGCGATCCCCGATGACGAACCGCCGATCGGCGGCGAGGCCGAAATCGGCGACGGCGCGGAGGAACATGCCGGGCCGGGGCTTGCGGCATTCGCACGGCTTCCGGTATTCGGGCACGACGCCTTCCGGATGGTGCGGGCAGTAGTAGAACCTGTCGATGTGGGCGCCGGAGCGGCCCAATTCCCGCTGAATATGATCGTGGAGGGCGTGCACGGCCGATTCGGCGTAATACCCCCGCGCAACGCCCGCCTGGTTGGTGACGACGAGCACCAGCGCGCCGGCGTCGTTCAGGCGTCTGATGGCCTCGGGCGCGCCCTCGAAGAACTCGAACTCCTCGATCTCGTGCAGGTAGTCCTTCTTGAGATTGATCACGCCGTCGCGATCGAGGAACACGGTGAGCGCTAAGGGCGTCATCGCGCGGCCGCCTACTCGGAGGCTCGCCAGGTGACGGCGCCCTGGGTGTCGAAATTGAACTCGACCACCTGCCCGCCCACCGCTTCGAGCCGTTCCATGATGACGTGTTTCCGATCGAATGGCGCAAACAGGAGCAGGTAGCCGCCGCCGCCGGCCCCTAGCAGTTTTCCGCCGACCGCGCCCTGCTTGCGCGCCTCTTCGTACATCTCGTCGATGTCCGGGTTGGTGATGCGGGCCGCGATGCGCTTCTTGGCCTGCCACGACTCGTGCAGCAATTCGCCGAACCGCGTCAGCCGGTTCTGGAGCAGGGCATTCTTCATCTGGATGCAGAGATCCTTCAGTTCGTGCGTAGACGCGACGGCGTCCTTCTCGCCGTGCTCGATGTGTTTGACTTGATCGTCGATGATGCCCGCCGACTGGCGCGTGCGCCCCGTATAGCAGAACACGAGCGAATAATGCAGTTCGTAGACGGTTTCGGGCTCCAACCGCAACGGATTGACGATCACCTTGTCCGGGTGGAACTCGATGAAGTTGAAGCCGCCGAAGGTGGCCGCATACTGATCCTGCATTCCGCCCTTGAGCCCGAGTTCGATGCGCTCGATCTCGTAGGCCGCCTCGGCGATCTCGTACGAAGTCAGCGGGCGCTTGAAATAGTCCTTGAACAGGCTGACAAGGGCCACCACCATGGTGGACGACGAGCCGAGCCCGCTGCCCGGGGGGGCGTCGCTGTGCATGAAGAGATCGAAGCCCTTCTTGGAGCGCCGGTGGCGGAGCCGGGCGATCACGGCCTTGGCGAGATCGAGTTCGCCGTCCATTACGAACGTGTCGTCCGTGCGATACTTCGCGACGATGTCGTAATCGAGTGAACGCACCTCGATGATCTCATCCTGCCGGGGCCGGCAGCTCACATACGCATACTTGTCGATGGTGGTGCTGAGCGTGCAGCCGCCGTACTGGGCGCGATAGGGATCGACATCGGTTCCGCCGCCGCCGAAGCTGATCCGCAACGGCGCCCTGCATCGGAAGATGGCCTTGTCCCGCGCCACGACAGTCTCCTCCCTACCGGTTGAAAAGGGGATGGCCTTGGGCGTATGCGAGGCGTTCCCCCGTCCCAATGTCCACGAACCCGCCCCGGAACCGGAAGCCCATGACGCACCGGCCCGCGGCGAGCAGGCCGGGCAGCAACTCCGTCTCCGTCGATACCTTGGTGCCCGCCGGGATGTGCGCGAACACGCCCGGCGAGAGGCAGTATACGCCGGCATTGACGAGTCCCGGGCGTTTCTGGGCGCGTTTCTCCTCGAATCCCGCGACGCGCCCGCCCTGATCCACCGCGACACTGCCGTAATCGGAAATGTCATCCATCTCGCACAGGGCGATCGTCGCCAAGGCCTCCGGGGCGGCGCAGTGGGCCTCCCATAATGCCGACAGATCCACATCGGCGAGGGTATCGCCGTTGAGCAGGAGAAATGGCCCGTCCCGAAGGAATCCCTCCGCATACTTCACTGCCCCGGCCGTCCCGAGGGGTGCCGGTTCCGCGCTGTAGGCCACTTCTACGCCGAAGCGGACGCCGTCGCCGAGGAAGGCGCGGACTTGATCGCCGCGATGGCCGATCAGCATCACCACGCGGGCCACGGCGTGCGCGCGAAGCTGCTCCATCATGTAGGAGAGGAACGGCCTGCCGTTCACTTCGACGAGGCACTTCGGCATGTCGTCCACGACGCCGCGCAGGCGCGTGGCGAGGCCGCCGGCGAGTATGGCGGCGGTGCTAGTCATGGCCGTGGCCCACCATCTCGCAGAGCGCGTCGAGCAGCTTCTTCCCCTCGACTTCGTAGCAGTAGCGTTCCTGTGCGGCGCGGACGGCGTTGGCCGACATGGCGCGCCACTGCTCGTCGTCGGCGAGGATCCGGTTGGCCGCGTCGGCGATCTGGCGCGAATCGTCGGGATCGACGCAGACGCCCACCTGATTGCCCTCGACGACGTCAATCATCCCGGGGAAATTGGAGGCAATCACGGGCACGCCCATGGCCATGTACTGAAACAGCTTGTTGGGCGCGCAGTAGTAGTTGTTCAGGCCCTCGTTCCGCTGCACCTGCAACCCGACATGGGCCGACGCCGCATACTCGAGCAGTTCGGCCGTGGGCACCATGCCGCGGATGACGACTCGGCCATCGACGCCCTGCGCCCGGGCCTGTTCGAGGAGCCGGCCCTTGAAGTCGTCCTCGATAGGGCCGACGAGGAAGAGAATGGCATCGCGCTCGATCCATTGCAGCGCCTCGACGAACCTGTCCGCACAGCGGCCCGGCGACACCCAGCCGTGGTAGTAGATGACCTTCGCGTCGGCGCCGGGCAGGCCATGCTCGTTCAGATACCTCCGGATCTTGTCGCGCCGGGCCGGGGGCTCCTGCCGGGGGGGCACGTTGAGCACGCTCATGGGCGTCGCGTCGAGCCCGTAGCGCTCCTGCAACACGCGGGATCGGTTCGGCTCGCAGGTGCAGATAAGATCGGCCTTGCCGATCAGGCGGCGTTCAAGCCAGTTCCAGAAGGGCTTCATGGGCACACCGGGCCGATCGGTATAGAGCTCCTCGGAGTAGAAGAAGAGCTTTGCGCCCTTAAGCCGCGCTACGATCCAGGCCGGCAGCAGCGAATCGAGCCCGTAGGCGGTAACCAGCCCGGGCGACGTGCGCAGCCCCTTCCATACGGTGCGGAACACATACTCGATCCACGTCAACGGCCCGGCCACACGCCCCAGAAGAGGCACCGCCTTGAGCCGGCGGCACTGGAGCCGGAAGTAGTCGCACCGGGCCACCGGGTGCGGCTCATCGTCGATGCCGAGGGCGCGCGAGCGGGATTTGATATACGTGACGTCCATGCCCATGGCGCACAGCGCATCGATCATGTACTTCAGGTTGACGTCGATGAAGGGCATCCAGCCGAAGCGGATGATGACAATACGGCTAGTCATGCTGCTCCCCACCGGTTACCGACGCGATCAGTTTTCGGACTTCCCGCGGCCGCACCTCGCGCACCAGGAACAGCATTATAGCGTAGGCCGCTGAACCGATGACAGCCACGGCCGCCAGCGCGACGGCCGTGTCGGGCAGCACGGCCAGGAGTCCAAGCATGGCCAGGGCCATGACACCGGCGGCCACGGCGATTCGGAGCAGCGAGCCCATCGGGAACTGCCAGTGGAGGCAGTGCTCCGATACGGCCGCGAACCCGGCAAGGAGGACGGCGTTTGAGATCAGGCGCGCAATCCCGCAGGCCACGAAGCCGCACCGGGGGATCAGGAGCCAGTTGCAGGCCAGGTTCACCGCGATCGCCGCCACGGTGACGAAAACCATGAAGAGGGTGCGTTTCGCGAGATGGAGGCCCAGTTGGGCGTATTGGCTCAGCCCGAGCAGCAGGGTCGCAGACGCGATCCAGGCCACGACGGGATAGGCCGCGTGGTACTTCTCGTCGGCGAACGTCTGCAGGATGGGCTGCGCAAGACAGGCCAGCCCTGCCGCGGCCGGCACACACAACAGGAGGAACACGCGCGTGAAGAAGCCGATGAGGGCGCTCGCGGCGCCGGGCCCGGCGCTCTCGTACTCGCGGGAGGTGTTGGGGAAGATAGCGAGCATGAGCGTCGCACTGAGCAGGATTATGGGCTGGTCGGCGAAGAAACTGCCGATGGAGAATACGCCCACTTCCGCATCGGAATAGAAGTACTTCAGAAGATAGCGATCCGCGTTGCAGAGGAAGAAGTTGAGGAGCAGCGTCACACCCACCGGCAGTCCGTAAGACAGCGCCTCGCCGATGAACCGACGCTCCGGCGCGCGGATGGGAAGGCCGAGGCCGCCGAAATGGCCGCGGACGAACACAAGGTATAAGAGGAATGGGACACCGGCTGCGGCGTACAGAAGCCCGGGCACGCCCAGGCCGAGCCCGACGGCGAGCAACAGGCCGAGTCCGACTTTGCCCAGTGCGTGGAGCGAGGATGCGATGGAGAAGGCGAGGGCTTTCTGCTTGGCGCGAAGCATGGCGAGGCCGCGCTCGAAGAAGTTCTGGGCCAGGAACACGCAGGCGGCCAGGCCGAAGAGATCGCGGAAGGACGCGAACACGGCGTCGGGCCCGGCCACGTACACGGCCGCAAGCACGACAAGGCCGGCCGCGGCCCCGCCGAGCCGGATCACGCTGACGCCGGACACGAATGAACCGAGCGTATTGCGCTGGCGGTAAGCCGGATAGAACCGAAGCACGACGTGATCGAGCCACACCATGCTGAGTGCGGCCAGGAACAGCACGAACCGGTTGGTGAGATCGAAGCGGCCGTATTCCTCGGGCGGGAAGAAATGGGTGTAGATAGGGACCGCAATAACGGCCATGACCGCGGGAATGAGCCTGCCCGGGACGTAGGCCACGATCTCGCGGCTGACTGAACTGCGGCTACTCAACGCGGCGACGCCCGATCGCCCCTGGGCGGGCAACACTCATGTTCCGGTTCCGCCTCCCATGTCGAAGCGCCCGCAGAACGGCGGGCAGCGGCGCCATCGTATCTGCACGACGCCGGCCCTGTCAAAACGGCCCGGGCATCGCGGTTGAACACTCCTGCCCCGTCCGATAGACTACGGCCCTCAACCGGGCAGGGCATGAGGCCCGGAGTCTGGATAGGCAGGGATCCCGTCAATGGCGGAAACGCGCGCATACTACGAAGGGGAATACGCGGAGCGCCGCCTCGATATCGACGCGCACCGCACCAACCGGCTTGAGTTCTGCCTGGAGCCGTCGCTGGCGGGGAAGGACATCCTCGATGTGGGCTGCGGCCCGGGCGTGCAGCTTCAATACCTGGCCGCCTCGAATCGCCTCGTCGGCGTGGACATCTCGGCCCATGCCCTCCGTCGCGCCTCCGGCAACGGCTATCTGTGCTGTCAGGGCGATCTGGACGGGCGGGCCTTGCCGTTCCGGGACGGCTCGTTCGACATCGTCGTGTGTACGGACGTGTTCGAGCACCTGTTTCAGCCGCTCGCCCTGCTGAAGGAGATCCGCCGCGTCCTCAAGTCCGAGGGCGTGGCGTTTCTGAGCGTGCCCAATCACTTCGAGCTGATGACGCGGTTGCGAATCCTGTTCGGCGGCGGCGCCGTATGGGCAAGCCACAAACCGGATTCCCACGCGTGGGACTACGCCCACATCCGCTATTTCACGCCCCGTTCGTTTCGTGCATTCCTGGCAGAAGGCGCGTTCGCGCCGGAGCAGAGCTATGCGGGCTTCAGCCCGAGCCCGATGGTGCATGTCCTGTCGCTTCTGCTCGAACGCGACTACCCGAAGGACTGGCGCTCGCGGCACCCGGATCGCAGACTGATGGCCGCTGTACTGCGGCTCGCGTCACTCCTCGCCCGGGGCACGCTGCTCCCGGCCGTTGTGCTTCGATGGCTTCCACACGCCCTGCCGGCCCTCTTCAGCTCGGCGGTCTTCCACCGATGCGTCAAGGCTGGCGGGCCCGGAAGCCGGTGAAGGATCAGGATGGGCGGAATCGGCCACAGAATCCGCAGGGCGCTTCGACATCCCGAAGAAGTGCTCTATTCCCTGCGCTACCGGATGCGCACCATCCTGGTTCGAAAGGTGCGCAAGGACGGGGCCTTCTACTACGCGTATCGCGGGCAGTTATTCCCCGAATCCCTGATCGCCGGCAACCGGATGGACGACATCGTGGCCACGGCACAACGGTTCTGTCAGGGAACGGGCATCGACATCGGCGCCGGGCGATGGCCGCTCCCCGGCGCCGTGCCCATCGAGGACGAACCCGATCAGAACGCCTACCGGCTCGGTGCGTTCGCAGACGGCTCGCTCGACTACGTGTTCAGCTCCCACTGCCTCGAACACCTTGAGCATTGGCAGGAGGCGTTGCGTCTGTGGATCCGGAAGTTGCGGCCGGACGGCGTGCTTTTTCTCTACCTTCCCCACGAGTCCATGGTGCTGTGGCGGCGCGGCTCACCGCTGATCGGTGCGGCCCACAAGTGGATTCCGACGTGGGAGGTGCTGATTCCGTTCCTCGAAGGACAGGACATGGAGATCCTCGAGCACAACCCGGCACGTGATGATGCGTGGAGTTTCCACATCGTCGCGCGGAAAGCGGCGGCGGGCCCCGCCGCCAGCGGAGGAGACGGCGAATGAGGCAATCCGCCCGGGAACTGCTGAAGCGACTGCTCGAGCCGGTGCGGCGCGCAGCGGGCCGGTTCGTGTTGCCGCCCCATATCGCGCAGAACACCATCATCTGGAAGGCGGCCCGCTTGATTACGGCCGAACAGGTGCCCGGCGACTACCTCGAATTCGGCGTGTTCCGCGGACGGAG
>JAFGTL010000525.1 GCA_016934125.1 Candidatus Hydrogenedentota bacterium | reverse complement strand
GCCGGCTTGTGGTTCAGGAAGCTCAAATCCACCGGCGACGCGTCCCACCGGAGCGCATCCCGGTGCCACGCCACCGTGCTGGCGGCCCCGTAGCGCTCCGCCGAAGACGGGATCCGTTGCGATCCCTCGGGAAGCCGAACCGTCATGGCGAGCCAGTGCCGCCCCGCCTGCAACTGCTCCCCGATCAGCATCGTGCGGATCCGCGACACATCGCCCCGCTCGAAATACACCTTCGGCGCCGGCTCCTGGAATGCCACCTCCACAACCCGGCCCGGCCCGAGCGCCCACCGCCACCCGCGGTTGTCGGGCAGAAGCACCGGCTTCTCCACGGCCCCAGGCAACGACGGCGGCGGAATGGCCAGCCGCCACTCGATGCCCCCACCCACGATTCCCGATAGATCCCGCTCCGCGTCGAGCAGGAAGTGGTAGGTGTAGACATTCGGCGCGTCGATGGTGACGTGCCCGCTCACCTTCACGCCCAACCCGGCGATCCCGCCGGTGAGCGGCAATCCGCTTTCCAGACCGTGTTGCAGCGCGATGTCCGAGTTCAACCAGCTCCAATTCGCGCCCCAGAATACGTAGACACCCGACACCAGACGGGTTTGCTCGTGGTATACACTCACCGTCGCGTCGGGCTCGAGCACCGCTCCCAGCGCCAACTCACGCCCAGCCCCGCCGGCCGGTGCCACCGCCGGCCCGGGCTCCGCCGCATCCGCGGCTTCATCGCCCGCCGACTGGGACGCCCCATCGGGCACGGCTCCCGACTCCCCACCCGCGTCCTCTGGACGCGCCGTGTCCTCCCCACGCGCCTCCTCTTCCGGGCGGGCGCCGCCCTCCCGGCCGCTCGTCGGCGGGTTGAACTTGAGCAGCACAACCACCAGGGGCACGCCGATCACCAGGAGCAAAAGGAATCGCGCCCCCATCGAGAAGGCCGTACGACGCTTCGAGCCCATAATCACCCCTCATTCCACCCGACAGTGCTCGTCGACAAGGTGTCCCGATGCTAGCAGAACGTTGTGCGAAATGCGACTGAGCCCATGGCTCGTGGCGCGATGACTCCCCCCGGCTTGGCCGGATTCCGCGCACAATTCGTATTTTTCTGCGGCCGCAGCCGGCGATTGGGCGGGCGCGAAACCACTATATGTAGACCCGGCAATTTCGTCCCATCCAAAAACGCTATGCCATCAGCCCATCTACGGGGCTCGACCGCTTGTGTTGAAATGATATTGACGCCACATGTTATGGGGCCAAACCCGCCGAAATAAAAAGATCATTTTCCGCCCAAAAAGACTTGACAGCCACTATATGTTGTGGTAAACTCGGCCTCGGTGTTTGGAACCGCAATGTGCGGATCGGGTCATCGACTTCATCGCACCGTGAAAGTCGTTCCGCAGCCCAGGCCATAACGATTCGCACCCGCTGGACCAGTTGAAGCTCTTCGAGACCGCAGCCCAAGGCTTCGGCCCCAGCACACTCAAGATGCCGTGACCCTCTTGCGCCAAGAAACACGGAACGAGGTTCCAGACACTCCCCGCACTGAGCGGCGGGTACCCCAAGACCCGCCGCTCCCTCCTTTTTTCAGGGCATTTCTCGTCGCGTCGACCCCGGAAGACTCCCCGGCCTGTCGACCTCCCCTCCGATTCACGCCGCCTCGCCGACCGGAGGCCCCGCATCGCCGGTTAAGATCGCGAAACGTGGCGCGCAAGGCAAGCTCGGCCCCCCCCCGTGCCTACGCGAGAGTCACCAGTGCGGCGAGTGCGTGGCCGAGCGGAACCCGCGCAACGTTTACGACTTCGAGCGCGCCACCACCCGCTACCCGGCGTCCGGGGGCCGCATAGTAGGTTTCAGGGCGCTCGGCGATTCTGCTATAATGCGCCCGCTGACCGAACGCAGTTCGCAACAAACCCGGTTTCTTCTTGATGCCATAAGGAAAGGTCTGTCAGCCCAGCATGGAAAAGCTGCACGTATCCCAGGAAGGACTCGACAACCTCAAGGCGGATCTCGCCGCCTGTAAGAAGCGTTCCCTCCAGGTCGCCGACGCCATCGAGCAGGCCCGCGAACTGGGCGATCTGCGCGAAAACGCCGATTACCACGCCGCCAAGGAGGAGCAGGCCTTGCTGCACGCCCGCATCCGCGAGATCGAGCACAACATCGCCCGCGCCTCCGTCCTCGACGAGGACGCCATCGATGCCAGCAAGGCCTACATCGGCGCCACCGTCACGGTGCTCAATAAGAAGACCAACAAGTCCAGCACATACACCCTCGTGAGCCCCGTCGAGGCCGATATGGCTCACGGGAGAATCTCTGTTCGCTCGCCCGTGGGTGAGGCGCTCCTCGGCAAATCCGTAGGGGACTCCGCCTTGGCCAAGATCCCCGCGGGCACCGTCGAGTTCGAGATCCTCGAGATATCCCGCTCCTAGAAGAGCGACCCCGCGGGGTAGCCCACCAGACGCAGCGCCACGCGGATAGCGGCCGAAGACATCAAACAGGGATGCCGGGGGGCGGTCCCAACCAGAGGAACGATGCCGAAACGAACCGACATCCACAAGGTCTTCATCATCGGCTCCGGCCCCATCGTGATCGGCCAGGCCTGCGAGTTCGACTACTCCGGCACCCAGGCCTGCAAGGCCCTTCGAGAAGAGGGCTACGAAGTCGTGCTCGCCAACAGCAACCCCGCGACGATCATGACCGACCCGGACGTCGCCGACCGCACCTACATCGAGCCGCTCACCGTGGACACCCTCGAGCGCATCATCGAGCGCGAGCGGCCCGACGCACTGTTGCCCACCGTCGGCGGGCAGACCGGCCTCAACCTCGCCGTCGATCTGGCCGAAGCCGGAATCCTGGATCGGTTCGGCTGCGAACTGATCGGGGCCAAGCTGCCCGCCATCCAGAAGGCCGAAGACCGCGGCCTGTTCAAAGACGCTATGCTGCGGTGCGGCCTCGAAGTGCCGCGAAGCCTGGTGGTACGCACGCTCGCAGAATCCAAGGACTTCGGCGCGGAACTCGGCTACCAGGCCATCATCCGGCCGGCCTTCACCCTCGGCGGCTCGGGCGCGGGGATCGCGTTCAACCGCGAAGAATACAACGAAGTCGTCCAATGGGGCCTCGCCCTGAGCCCCGTCACCGAGGTGCTGATCGAGGAATCCGCCCTCGGCTGGAAGGAGTACGAACTCGAGGTGATGCGCGACCTCCACGACAATGTCGTCATCATCTGTTCCATCGAGAACTTCGATCCCATGGGCATCCACACGGGCGACAGCATCACCGTGGCGCCTGCTCAGACCCTCTCCGACAAAGAGTACCAACGCATGCGCGACGCCGCCATGATCTGCATCCGCGAAGTCGGCGTCGACACCGGCGGCTCGAACATCCAGTTCGCCCTCCATCCCCAGACGGGCCGGATGGTTATCATCGAGATGAACCCCCGCGTGTCCCGCAGTTCCGCGCTCGCGTCCAAGGCCACCGGATTCCCCATCGCCAAGATCGCCGCCAAACTCGCCGTCGGCTACAGCCTCGACGAGATTCCCAACGACATCACACGCGAGACCCCCGCGTCCTTCGAGCCCACCATCGACTACGTCGTCACCAAGATCCCCCGCTGGGCATTCGAGAAGTTCCCCGGCTCCAAGAACGATCTCACCGTACAGATGAAGAGCGTCGGCGAGGCCATGAGCATCGGCCGCACGTTCCGCGAGTCCCTCCAGAAGGGACTCCGCTCCCTCGAGATCGGCCGGTTCGGCCTCGGTGCCGACGGACGCGGCGACACCGCCCCCTCCCCTGAGGACAAGGAGGCGCTGCTCCGCGCCATGCGCACCCCCGTGCCCGAACGCATATTCCAGATCGCCGATGCGTTCCGCGCCGGCGCGACGGTCGAGGAAGTCCACGAAGCCACCACCATCGATCCGTGGTTTCTCCGCCACCTCCTCGGTATCGTCGAGGAGGAACGCATGCTGGCCCAGGCCGAGCCCGACAATGCCGCCGTCCTGCGCGCTGCCAAACAGTCCGGCTTCTCCGACCACCAACTCGGCCACCTCTGGGACATGACGCCCGCCGCCGTGCGCAGCCTCCGCCTGAAACACGGCGTCGCCGCCACCTACAAACTCGTCGACACCTGCGCCGCCGAGTTCGAGGCCTACACGCCCTATTACTACTCGACCTACAGCGATGAAGACGAGGTACGCCCCGCCGACCGCGACAAGATCATGATCCTCGGCGGCGGCCCGAACCGGATCGGCCAGGGCATCGAGTTCGACTACTGCTGCGTCCACGCCGCCATCGCCCTCAAGGAAGACGGCTTCGAGACCATCATGGTGAACAGCAATCCCGAAACTGTCTCCACCGACTATGACACCTCCGACCGCCTCTATTTCGAGCCCGTCACCCTCGAAGACGTGCTCAACATCTGCGACCGCGAGCAGCCGAAAGGCGTCATCGTCCAGTTCGGCGGGCAAACCCCCCTCAACCTCGCCCAGGATCTCGCCGATGCGGGCGTGCCCATCATCGGCACCTCGCCGGAGAGTATCGCCCGGGCCGAAGACCGCAAGGAATTCCGCGAACTCGTGCAGAAGCTCGGCCTGCTCCAGCCGGACAACGAGACCGCCGTCTCGGTGGACGAGGCCCGGGCCGTCGCCGAACGCATCGGGTATCCCGTCGTCGTGCGGCCATCCTTCGTGCTCGGCGGGCGGGCCATGGAGATCGTGTACGACCGCGAATCCCTCGACCGCTACATGCGGGATGCCGTGAAGGCTTCGCCGGAACGGCCGATCCTCATCGACAAGTTCGTCGAGAGCGCCATCGAGATCGATGTCGATGCCGTATCGGACGGCACCGACGTGGTCGTGGCCGGCATCATGCAGCACATCGAGGAGGCCGGCGTCCACTCGGGCGACAGCGCCTGCGTGCTCCCCGCCTACGACCTCGACGAGGACATCATCGAGCGCCTCAAGGAGCAAACCCGCGCCCTCGCCCGCGAACTCAACGTAATCGGCCTCATGAACATCCAGTATGCCGTCCACGATGACGACATCTATTTGCTCGAGGTTAACCCGCGCGCCTCGCGAACCGTACCCTTCGTAAGCAAGGCCACGGGGATCCCCCTCGCCAAGGTCGCCGCGCGCGTCATGGCCGGCAAGTCCCTGCGCGAACTCGGCGTCACCGCCGATCCCATGCCCGAGTACATCTCCGCCAAGGAAGTCGTGCTCCCCTTCATTAAGTTCCCCGGCGTGGACATTCTCCTCGGCCCCGAGATGCGGAGCACCGGCGAAGTCATGGGGATCGACAGTTCCATGGGCCTGGCCTTCGCCAAGAGCCAGATCGGCGCCGGCAACCCTATCCCGATGGAGGGCACTGTCTTCCTGAGCCTCAATGACCGCGACAAGGCCAAGATGGGCTCCCTGGGCAAGGATCTCGCCGACCTCGGCTACAGGCTGATCGCCACCGGGGGAACCGCCGCGGCCCTCGAAGCCCAGGGAATCCCCGTGGAAGTCGTGTTCAAGGTCGGCGAAAACCGACCCCACATTGTCGATCGCATGATCAACGGCGACGTGGACTGGATCATCAACACGCCCCTCGGCGTGGACTCCAAGGCCGACGAGCGCCTCATCCGGCGCACCGCCCTCGAACGGGGCCTCCCCACG
>JAFGTL010000035.1 GCA_016934125.1 Candidatus Hydrogenedentota bacterium | reverse complement strand
GCCCGCCCCGAGGAATTCGAGCCTCAGAAATCTGAGACCTACCAGAGTATGCAGCGCTTGGTAGAAGCGGCGGGAGGACGGTGCCAGCACCGAGGTTAGCGTGCCCGCATGAGCATACGGTTGTGATGGCGGCGAGGGTGATACAGGGCGTGCCCTGGCTCCGCAGTCCGGATTTCATGCACGTTAACCAAGGGGAGGAGGCGACATGGAGGAACTACCCCTCTACTTTGACTTCCTGGCCCGCAAGAGAGTGAAACTGCTACGCCAGTTTGCCGTCCAGTTCCAGGCATACTGCGAAACCGATCGCCTGCTGGATTCTCTTGAGCGAGTCCTGGTGTCGGGACTGGATGTCAACGGGAAGTCGCAGGTATCCCTCCTGCCAATGCTCTGCATCATGCAGAGGCAGTGCGCCAACGCTATTGAGGACTTCTTTGCGGCCCTTGGCTACCAGGGATGGATGACCTTTCGCCCCGCGGTGGAGGCCGCCCTGATCATAGGCAAGTGGTTTGACGACAGACACAATTGCGAAGTGTGGATCGAGCGAAGGGACCACAAGGAGGAATACCTCAAGGCCTATCGCGGCAAAGCGCTTCGATCCTCATCACTCCCAAACTCGCCGAGACTGCAAAGCCTTCTTTCGAAGCTCAACGATGAGTTCCTGCACGTCAACTTTGACTACTACCGACGGCACATGAAGCTCGAAGGCGGTGCCGCCGACAATCTGACACTCACAGCCCTATGGACTGACACCCCCCTTGTCGCCGAAGCCCACGTCACGGCATTCGCATACGTGAGTCGCCTCCTTGTTTGCAGTGTGGGAGAGATGCTCAAGAACAAGTTCCAGTGCCTGCATGAGTTCGCCGATTCTTCGCGGGATGTAGCGGAATCTCTGTCGGAACGCGTCTCTCACTTGATCGCTGAAGCTCCTGAGGTGAAGAGGATATTCACGGAACTGGCCGCGTGGCCGCGCGATCTGCTGGGCGCATCTCCGTAACCCCCTCCGCGCTACACGCGCTGAAAGGCCGGGGGGAGGGCGGCGGGATCGGGGAATTCGTTGGGGGCGAAGGTGCGGGAGGCGAGGTGGCCGGCGAGCTCGACGAAGGCGGCGTCGCGTTCGCTGGATTCGTAGCCGGCCATGAGCACGGCCATGGTGTCCCAGGCCATGAGCGGGCCGGATTGGGGGAACCGCGCCGGATCGAGTACGCAGTCGACGGCGTCTTCCATTTCGTTGACGTAGCCGTGCACGCCGATCTGCCGGGGGATGGGGAACGAGGTGCCTTGGGGCGTGGGCAGTTTCTCGCGGAACAGGAGGGTGCCGGCGGCCGCGGCATCGGGCATGAAGCACTGGTTCGCGTCGTTCGGATTCACGCGCACGTCGTATTCGGCGAAATCGGTGATCACGGACAGGCCGTTGCGGATGCCGCTGATGCTCATGTCGTGGCCGACCACCTCGGCGACGGTGCGATCCTCGAAGACGACGGTGATCCGGCCGAAGTCGTCGACGTTCTGCATGACGCGGAAGTGTTCGCCGCTGGCCGCGGGCTGGTGCCTCATCACCTGGGCGGCCACGGCCGACACCTTGGCGGGGCGGATGGGCGCGCCGCCGCGCAGGATGCCTTCCACCTGTTTCAGGTAGAGGATCGGGCCGAGGGGGTGGCAGGCTTTGTTGAACAGGGCGCCGCCGCCCGATTTCGACGGGGTGTCGTAGGCGGGCGCGTGGGAGCCCTGGTGCGCGCAGATGCCCTGCTGGTAGAGCACCTTGCCCTTGCCGCTCTTCATGGCTTCGGCGAGCAACTCGACGAGGCCGCGCACCCCGTCGAAGTAGACGAAGTTCTCGGCGTACAGCAGCTTCGCGCCGGCGGCCCGCACCGCATCGAGCACCTCGGCCAGCCGCGCTATGGTTTCGTGGCGGCGCGTCTCCGCGTCGGCGGCGCGATCTTCCGCGTAGCCCGGCCAGATCGCCGGCGGCTTCTCGAGCACGATCACGCCGACGCCCGCCTCGGCCGCCTCGATGGCATACGGCGCGTGGGTGTAGTTGGCGCAGGCGATGTTGTCGATGTCGGGCCGGGCGGCCGCGAGCATGGCCGCGTGATCGGGATAGGCGCGCGCAGTGCCCTGCGCGTCCACGATGTGGTGTGTCTTCGCAAACTGCTCCGCATTCTCGATCCGGCCCGAGGTGACGCCGGCGAGTTCGATGGCCACGCCGTTCTTGTGCGGGATCATGCCGTAAACGCGGGCGGTGTAGTCCGCGGCGAACCCGGTGCCGTTGATGGTAACCTTGACGGTGCGCGTGTCCATGGACGCTGTCTCCTGCGTTGCGTGTTGTCCAGCGGTTGCGCGGCGTGCAGTCCGGTGGCATGGTCGGGAGAGCACGCCGCAACGGGGGAAGTACGTAGAAGCCGCCGCCGGATGCAACCACCTTATGCGAAAGCCCCCGCCGTATCAAGAGCGGACGGCGCGCCTTACTTGGGCAGGAGTTCGCCGAGGGCTTCTTCGGCGAGGCCTTTCAGGCCTTCGAGCAGGAGGCCGCTGCCGGATTTTGCGGCGTTGCGGACTTCGTCGGTGATGTTGCGGACGGGCCCGCCGACAAAGGCGACTTTGGGATCGTCGGGCGGGCCGGTGGCGAGGAAACTGAGGCCGCCGAGTTTGGCGATGGCGTCGACGGCTTCGCCGACGACGGGGACGTGTCCGGCGACGCTGGTGACGGTTTCGAGGGGGTTGAACACGACGAGCAGTTCGCACTGCCATTTCGGGAAGTCCACCGTGCCGGTGACGCGCATTTCGTAGGAGACGCTCTGGAGGTTGACTTCTTCGACGGTGAGGACGCCGTTGGTGATGGTGCCTTTGCCGGTGCAGGTGTCGTAGACGAGCCCCTCATCGCGGAGGGTGGGCATGCGAAGGCGGACGATCTCGGTGGTGCGCAGGATGGTGAGGATCTTGGTGGCGAGGCCCAACTGGCCCAGCGATCCGTCCTTCGCGGTGAAGGCGATCTGACCGTTGGCCTGCTGGAAGGGATCCACGTCCTCGCCGGCGCCGAGTTCGAGGTTCACCGTGCCGTTGAGGGTTCCGGTGAGGTTACGCGGTGTCGTGAAGGCGAGTTCGTCGATGAGTTTTGCGCCGACGGCGGCGAGTTGGAGATCCATGGCGAGCGTGCCGGGCCGATCCGGCTGGCTGTAGACGAGATTCATGGTGCCGGTTACCGTCCCCGACTCGGCCTGGACGACGAGATCGTCGGCGTGCAGTCCACCCTGATCCGCGATGACGGTGGCTTTGACGCCGTTGAACCGCGCCCGGCGGTAGAGGAGCGCGTCGAGGGCCACGGGTATCCGCGCCGAGTATGGGGCCGGTTCCTCGTGCGCCGGTTCGGCGGCGGCCGGGCCCGCTTCCTCGGCCTTGAAGAACTCGATGAGTGCGTCCACGGCGTCGAGATCGAGTTGACGCCCCCGGAGCGCGCCCTGCCACCGGTTGCCCGTGTTCGACGCGGTGACGACGACGTCGCTGTTCGCGCCGCGCACGGCCAGGTTCTCGCACACCCACTGCCCGCCGCGATACTGGATACGGCCCGTCGCGGCGTCGATGCCGATGGGCGCTGCCCCGGGCGCCGCGCCGGCCGGCGGCACGCGCAGGCCGGCCTCGGCCAGGTTGAGCGTGAGTTCAGTGGGATTGGTGGCAATGGCGCCGGTGACACGCCCGCCCGTCTCGGCCCCGTCGGCCAGCAGCGACGCGCACGAATCGAGGCCGACATCGAAGGCATCGATCCGGAACCGTTCTCCCTCGAACCGGCCCGCGACGGATTGCGCCCGATACGTGGCCGTGAGCGATTCGGCGCGCCACGGCTCGACGCCGCCCGAGCCCACGACGGCGACGGAGGCGCTGTCGCCGGGGCGCTTGTCGATCCACCGGCCGAGGGTGATCGAGCAGGGGGTGAGATCGGCCTGGGCCGAGAAGCGCCCTTCCTGGTAGGGGCATTCGAACGCCACCGTCACGATGCCGGCCGCGGTGCAACCGTCCGGCAGCAGCGGCGCGGCGGCTTCGGCCCCGACTTGCCCGGTGGCGTCAGCCGTGGCCAACCCCCAGCCGCTTTCCTGGCGGGCGAAGGTGAGGGTGCCCCGCGCTTCCGGCGCGCCCTGGCGCACGAAGCGGAGCGTGAGCGCATCCGCGTCCGGCGCGGGCAGGTTGACGAGCAGATCGAACTGGGACACGCCGAACCCGGCCAGCGCGATGGGGGCGGCCTCGGCGAGCCAGCCCTCGCGGGGCACGGGGAGATCCATGTGCGACATGTCGCCCGTGACGCTCCCTCGCCACGTCCGCGTCGAGACGTAATACGCGCCGCGGGCCGACACGAGGCCGAGCCGATCGGAGCGCCCGACGGCCGTGAGATCGATGGTGCCGGTGTCGGCACGCACGGAAGCGTCGATCTCGCGGAGGGTGTCCGTCCAGGTGGGCCATGCCAGGCCCAGGCGGCCCGAATGGAGGACGCCCTCGACTTCGAGGTCGTTCGGCAGGCCGGCTCCGGCCTGGAACGTCGCCGCGAACCGCTCGATCTCGAAGGCGCCCGCGGCATCGCCGATGCCAGCAATGGGCACGAAGGGGCGCACGCGTTCCGGGGTTGCGTCGACGTCCCCGGCCAGCGCGACGTGCGCCGACTTGGCGTCGAAATCCGGGTGCACCGAGCCATGTAGGTTGAGGCCCGGACACGAGACGGACGTGAAGTCGAAGACGCCGTCGTGCAGTTCGAATTCGCCCGCGAGGCCCGCAAACAAGGGCGTATCGGCCGCGCCCGGGCCGGTTGCGGCGACATTCATGCCGCGGAACGAGCCGACGCCCCGCGCCAATCGGGCCGGCGCGCCCGGCACCATGTCCACGGCCACCTCGCGCGCGGTAAGGGCCGCGTCGGGCTGAGCGGTGACGAGAAAGGACTCGGTGCGCGCCCGTTCGAGGGCCGCTTCGAGTCCCGTGGCCGGCACAGTCAGCTCGGCGACCGCCACGGCCCACGCGCCGTCTGCGGCGCGCGTCGCGTTGCCGGCAAACTCGACGCCCGGCGCGCGCCAGTCGATGTCGTGCACGGCCAAGGCGCCCTCGCGCCATTCCACCGTCGCGGTGAACGGCCCGGCGAAGGGGCGCAGCGCATCTGCGCCGTCGCCGGTGGGTTTGGCCGTGCCCGACAGGGCGACAGAGATCTCGCCGAGGGATGGCGCCTCGATCATGCCGGCCGCGTCGACCGTTGCGGCGGGGAGCCACTCCTTGTCGATGACGGTGCGCGGATCGAAGCGCGTGACCTCGGCCTCGCCCGACACGCCAACGCCGCCGGCGTCGCGCCTGATAACGAGATCGCCGCGCACGCGGGCCGATTCGCCGAACCGTGGGGCCGTGCCCGACACGGCTACGGCGATCGTGGGTTCCATGACGTCATGCGCGTCGACGCTCCACACGGCGGCCGGTTCCGTCGAATCGCCGAGGTAGATGCGGGCCCGGGGCGCCCGGACGCGGGCGATGGCCGAGCGTGAGGGTTTCGCGCCGGTTCCCGCGGCGCGCTCTTTGACGGCCGCGGTGAGGGTGTCAAACCGTGTTTTGATGTCGTCGATCGCCTCGGGGAGGTTCACGGCAAGGCCGTCGATTCGGAGGTCGGTGACCTCCACCCGGCGGCGGAGCAGGCTCGACAGGCGCACGTAGACGGCCACCTCGTCGGCGGCGGCGCGGAAATCGCCCTCGCCGACGGCCACGTTGTACGCGCGCACCGATGGCCGGGGCACGAGGGCCGGCTCGAGGCGCTCGACGGACGCGGTGAGCCCGGTGCGCTCCTCGATCTTGGCGATCACCATGGGGCGGTAGCGCTCGACGTCGAGCGCGCGCTTCGCCACCTGCCAGCCCACCACGATCGCCAGGAGCAACAGGATCAGCACAATGCGCCAGCGTCGGCGGCGCCGACGCGGCGGGCGGGGCTCCGCGGGCCGCGGCGAGATCTCGTTGGGTTCCGTCATGGACTCAGTCTACCACGAAGGCGGGTGCGGAGGGGCGCGTCTGATCGGTTCGGGGGCAGGTTCCTTGACACGGGCTCGGCCGTGGTGGTAAGCACAGGGGCCGAAGATGGCGGGTTGGCGGCCGGGCAACTGAACGCCGGCCCGCGTACAGGAGATTGCCCGATGACGCACGTGGTAACCGAGCCCTGCATCAAATGCAAATTCACCGATTGTGTGGCGGTGTGTCCGGTGGACTGTTTTCACGAAGGCGCCACCATGCTCGCCATCGATCCCGAGGAATGTATCGATTGTGGGGCCTGTATCGACGAGTGCCCGGTAAGCGCCATCTATCCCGAGGAAGATCTGCCCGAGAAGTGGCAGCATTTCATTGCCCTCAACGTCGAATACGCCGCCCTCTGGCCGGTGATCAACGAGACGCAGGATCCCCTCCCCACCGCCGAGGAATACAAGGACGTGGAGGACAAGTTCGGCGAGTTCGATCCCGCGCCCGCCGAGCGGTAGCGCCCCCTCAGAAGTCCTCGAACCGGCCACGCAAAAGCAGGTTCGCGAGCGGATTCGCCACATCCAGCCCGGTTTTGTCCTCGAACACCGCGAACATGGGCGACGGATTGCATTCGAGCACGCGGAATGCCCCCGCGCCGCCGCGGATGAAGTCGACGCCCGAGAACTGCATGCGGCAGGCGCGGGCCGCAGCGAGGGCGGCGGCGCGTTCGGCGGGCGCAAGGCGGGTAGGGGTGACGGCGTCTTCCTGACGGCGGTAATCGAGTTCGGGCGAGTGGATCTCGGCCGCGGCCACGACACGCCCGCCCACCACGTACGCGCGCACCGACACCCCCTCCACGAGTTCCTGGAACAGCACCGGCGCCAGCGCCAGCGCCGCCAGCCGCTCATCCGTCAGATCGGCCTGCGTCAACCGCTGCACCGTCGCGCCGCCGGCCAAGGGCTTGTACACGGCGGCTGGCTGGCGTTTCACGAACCGCCGCACCGCGGCCGCGTCGTTGGTGGCGAGGTACTCCGGCACGGGCAGCCCGGCGCGGCGCAGCAGTTCGAGCTGGTAGGGTTTCTGGCCGTGCTGGGCGTTGGCCTCGAGGCCGTTCACGAGGCGGGCGCCCTGGGTTTCGAGCAGCAGCAGGAGCGAGACGAGGAGGGCGCGTTTCTCGGCCATTTGGGCAAGTAGCCCGCGCGGCCGGTTGCGGAGATCGGCGTCGAACTCGGGCATCAGGGCGTCGGCGTGGAGGCCGCGCACGTACACGGCCCGCGGCACGGGCACCGGCTTGCGCGCGATGCGAATCCGCCCGTCTTCCAGGGCGATCCGGGCGCGCTCGGGAAAGGCGTGAGCATCGCACCACACAGCCCGGCCGCCCGCCGCACGGATCGCCTTCGCAACCCGTTGGGCCTGCGGATCTTGTCGCGCTCCGGCAATGAGAACAACCGGCACGGTTCGGCAGCCCTCCCCCGTGGGCGTCACTTGCCTTTCAGCGCTTCCTCACCGATGGCGAGCGTCGTCACCCAGCCGCCGCCCGACTCCTCGCCGATGGCGAGGGTCGTGGCCAGGATCTTTGCCGGCATGGGCCGCTCGAGTTCCTTGATGAAGAGTTCCCGGCTCACTGTCTTCGTCCGCTTCATACTCCCACCCGCTTTCTGTATGAGGGGCGCACCAACTCCTGACAGACTATACCATCGGCCCGCGTGCGCGTCACGCCGCCTTGACAAACGGGCGGCCCGGTGTTGTCATGGAGATACGTGTCGCGCGAGGCGAACGCGCCGGAGGCCAGAGCCTGGCGGGGAGGTGGCCGATGAGCAGGGCAACAGGCAGATCGCGGGACAGATGGGCGGCGGTGATGGCGCTGGTTGTGGTGGCATGGGCGTGTGCGATGCCGGCCGCGGCCGCGGACGCGGGCGCAACCGACGCCGACGATGCGTCCGACGGGGATGCGTTCAAGGAAGAGCGCGATCGAATGGTGGAGTACGATGTCGGCGGGGCGAAATGGGGGCGCACGCCGGTTACGGATCGGAAGGTGCTCGATGCGATGCGCGCGGTGCCGCGCCACGAGTTCGTGCCGGGCCGCAAGGGCGCGTACGCCTATGCGGACAGCCCGCTCCCCATCGGCTACGGCCAGACGATTTCGCAGCCCTACATCGTGG
>JAFGTL010000524.1 GCA_016934125.1 Candidatus Hydrogenedentota bacterium | reverse complement strand
TACATACCGGCCCCCGAATCCGCGGACAATCTGTTCAACGGAACGGACTTGACGGGCTGGCAGGGTAACGCGCCGTACTGGAGCGTGGTGGATGGCGCCATTCGCGGGCACAGCGACGACAAGGTGCCCCGGAACGAGTTCATCTGGTTCGACGAGCCCGTGCAAGACTTCTACCTCTCCGTCCTCGTCAGGCTGGAGCCCGACGAGCGGAACTCGGGCGTCCAATTCCGTTCGGAGAAGGCCACCGCCCACGGGCAGGCCCGCGGATACCAGGCGGACATCGGCAAGGAAGTCTGGGGCCGGCTGTATCATGAACACGGCCGCGGCCAGCTCGATTGGACGGACAAAGGGGAGTCGGCCGTCAAGCCGAACGACTGGAACCGCTACGAGATTCTCGCCATCGGCCCGTGCATCTGGACGGCCATCAACGGCACGCTCTCCGTGGCGCTGTACGATCCCGAGGGCGAACGGGAAGGCCGGATCGCCCTGCAGATCCACAGCGGGCCCCCGCTCACGGTGCAATTTCGCCCCGAGCGGCTCGTCCGCAACCCGGAGGCGGCGTTGGCCGGCCTCGGGCGTGAGGAATTGCTGGCGGCGCTGCACCGCTAACAGGTAAACTGAGAGTCTAAAGCTCGACGTAGAACCGCAGACGACAGGAAAGGATAAGGTGTCATGAAGAAGATCTCGATAGGCACATGGGCATACTCGATCGGGCCGTACGCGAACAACCCGGTTCCCTGGGAAGAGATCCTCTCGAAGTTGTCCTCCCTCGGTTTCGACGGACTCGAACTGGGCGGCTTCGGCGTGCACCCGAATCCCGACATCATGCCCGACAAGGAATCGCGGGAGTCCTGCAAGCAGGGCGTCGCGGACGCCGGCCTCGCCTTCTCGGGCCTCGCGGCCAACCTGTGGGCGCAACACCTCATCGACACCGATGACACGTCCGCGTACATCGACGAGTTCCGCAAGAACCTCGAGTTCTGTGTCGATCTCGGGATCCCCGGCATCCGTGTCGACACGGTGCAGCCGCCGACGATCTTCGATCAGGTGGATGCGGACACCGCGCGCAAGCAGGTGGTCGACACGTGGAAGCAGTGTGCCCGCGAGGCGGCCGACAAGGGCGTCTACATGACGTGGGAGTTCGAGCCGGGGTTCGCCTTCAACAAGCCGTCCGATATCCTCCGCATCGTCGACGAGGTGGGCGATGACAACTTCGGCGTGCAGTTCGACACCTGCCACGCCCATATGGTGGCCGTGGTGGGTGCACGCCAGCCCGGCGAGAAGGAGACGCTGCCCGGCGGCGCGCTCGAATTCGCCCAGAGACTCCGCGGCAAGATCAACCACCTCCACCTCATCGATTCGGACGGCACACTCCACGACGACGAAACGAGCACCCACGCGCCGTTCGGCGAGGGGCTCCTCGATTTCGACACGCTGATTCCCGAGTTGAACCAGTCCGGCGTTCCCCACGACTGGTGGACGATCGACCTGTGCTTCTGGCCCGACGCCTGGGCGGTTACCGAGAAGTGCAAGAAGGCCGTCGACGAACTCAACGCGAAATACGGCGGATAGCGGCCCCCTCGAGGGCAGTCCATGGAAAGGAGAAGACGCATGGCCAAGAAGAAAATCAATGTTGGAATAGTCGGATATGGATTCATGGGGCGTACGCACACAAACGCCTACCGGCAGGCACCGAAGTTCTTCGACATGCCTTACGATTTTGTGCTCAAGGCGGTCAGCGGGCTCGAAAAGGACGTGGCAGAGGCCTTTGCCAGCAACTGGGGCTTCGAGAGCTTCGAGACCGACTGGCGCAAGCTCATCGAGCGCGACGACATCGATGCCGTCGACATCTGCGCCCCCAACTTCATGCACCACGACATCGCCATTGCGGCTGCCGAGGCCGGCAAGACCATTCTCTGCGAGAAACCGCTCGCGATGAACAGCAAGGAAGCCCTCGAGATGGTCGAGGCCGTGGAAAAGGCCGGCGTGCCGAACATGGTCTCCTACAACTACCGCCGCATCCCCGCCGTCACCCTCGCCAAGAACCTCATCGACGAAGGGCGGCTCGGCCGCGTCTTCCATTACCGCGCCGTCTTCCTGCAAGACTGGACCATTTCCACGGATCTTCCCCAAGGCGGCGACGCCCTGTGGCGGCTTGACGCCAAAGCGGCCGGCAGCGGCGTGACGGGCGATCTGCTGGCCCACTGCATCGACACCGCCCTCTGGCTCAACGGCTCCATCGGCAGCGTCACCGCGATGACGGAGACCTTCGTCAAGGAGCGTAAGCACAACCTCACGGGCAAGGTTGAGCCGGTGACGATCGACGACGCGTGCGCGTTCCTCGCCCGATTCGACAACGGCTCCCTTGCGACGTTCGAGTCCACGCGCTACGCCCGCGGCCACAAGGCCCTCTACACCTTCGAGATCAACGGCGAGCACGCGTCGATCCAGTGGGACTTGCACGACCTGCACCGGCTCAGCTACTTCGACCACCGCGACGACTCGCTGGTTCGGGGCTGGCGTTCGATTCACGTCACCGATGGCGATATGCCCTACATGGACCGCTGGTGGGTGCCCGGCCTGTCAGTCGGCTTTGAATGCTCCTTCATCCATGGCGTGGCCGACTTCTACAAAGGCATCGAATCGGGCGAACCGGCCCATCCGACGTTCCGCGATGCCCTCGAAACGCAGTCGGTCTGTGACGCCATCCTGAAGTCGGCGAAAACCGGTGCGTGGGAGAAGGTGGAATGCTGAACTGAGAAACAGGAAGTAAGAAGAGATCGATAAGCACTTGCTGCTGACAGCCGATGGCTGGCAGCCGATAGCCGAAAGGAACTTGCCATGAGCGCAAAAGCCCTCGCCCAAACCGCCCTTGATCAAGGAAATGGGATCGTCCGCCTCACCCCCACGTGGGTGCCGCGGTCTTTCTGCGTGCCCGGGCGCCGTATCAAACTGCATCCGGACGACTACTACGCCCTCGGCGGC
>JAFGTL010000034.1 GCA_016934125.1 Candidatus Hydrogenedentota bacterium | reverse complement strand
GCCCGCCGTCGGCCACAGCCTCGCCGTGCCCGCCGCCGAACTCGGCCTCCATATCCATCCCCTCGGCAACGCCTTCATCTTCCCGGTGATCGGCGGATTCGTCGGCGGCGACACCGTGTCGGGCGTCCTGGTGTCCCGCCTCGCCGAGGCCTCCGGGCCCACCATGCTCATCGATATCGGCACCAACGGCGAGATCGTTCTCGCGAATAACGGCACCATCGAGGCCGCGTCCACGGCCGCCGGCCCCGCCTTCGAAGGCGCCCGCATCACCCACGGCATGCGCGCCGCCGCCGGCGCCATCGAATCCGTCGAGATGAACGACGACGTCCACTACCGCGTCATCGGCGGCGCGTCGCCCGCCGGCATCTGCGGCTCGGCCCTCATCGACATTGCGGCCGGGCTCCTCCGCGCCGGCATCCTCCTGCCCCAAGGCCTCATGCTCTCCGGCGACGGCCTCCCCGCCGGCCTGCCCGCCGCGTTGCGCGACCGCGTCATCGAAGGCGAGGACGGCCTCGAATTCGTCATCGCCGCGGCCGGCGAATCGCAGACGGGCCACGCCATCACCTTGTCGCAGCGCGATGTCCGCGAACTCCAACTCGCCGTCGCCGCTATCCGGGCCGGCATCGCCATCCTCATCCGCCGGGCCGGCCTCGAACCGGCCGGGCTCGATCAATTCCTCGTGGCCGGCGCGTTCGGGAACTACGTGAACCGCGACAACGCCCAGCGGATCGGCCTGCTCCCGTCCGCGGTCGACGCGGCCCGCTTCGGATTCGTCGGCAACACCTCGCTGGCCGGGGCCCGGCTCGCCGCCATCTCGCGCGGGGCACGCGCCCAGGCCGAAGAACTCGCCCGCCGGGCACGCCACGTGGATCTGTCGCTGGATGTCAACTTCCAGACGGAATACGTCGAGGCCATGATGTTTCCCTTCGAGGAATGACCCCCGGGCCGCGGCGCGTTGAAGAACCAGGCAAGAATCGGGCGGCGCTGAACGGTACCAGACGCCGCCTCAAAAGGAAGAGAGCACCATGCGTATCGCTATCCCCCTGTTTCAGGGCCGGTTGTCGGCCCATTTCGGACACTGCCAGCAGTTCGCCCTCGTCGATGCCGACGACGAAACCAACTCCGTCCGCGGCACCGAACTGCTCGACGCCCCCCCCCATCAGCCCGGGCTCCTGCCCGCCTGGCTCGCCGAACACGGCGCCCGCCTCATCATCGCCGGCGGTATGGGACGCCGCGCCCTCGATCTGTTTGCCGCCCAAGGCATCGAAGTCGTCACCGGCGCCGCACAAGACACGCCCGAGGCGATCGTAGCCGCCTACCTCGAAGGCCGCCTCGAATCCGGCGGCAACATCTGCGATCACTAGAGCGCACCGGCCCCCATCGCCCTCTCGGCCGCACGCAGCGCTGTTGCGCCCAGCGACTTTCTGTGCTAGACTTCCGCTAGGGCGGTTGGGGCGACCACTGGAGGCCAAGAGGCGGTGGCTGAGTACACAGAATCGCGGCTGGAGGAGGATCTGATGCTCCGGCCTGGGCGAGACGGCATGCGCCGGTACTGCTCGCAGACCGCGCTGGCCCTTCTTCTGTTCCTCGTTGCCCTTTGGGCGTCGTTTGGCTGTCGCGTCGCCCTGATGGAACGAGATCTTGCCGCCCTTATCGTGCTTGCCCTCTTCGCGGCCGTCCTGTCCCTCTCCTTTGTGGCAGGGCTGGTGCTGGCCTGGGTAGCGCTGTGGCACTACGTACGCGTCAACGTGGATGAGGAAGGGCTTTCGTTCCGTGCGATTCCCCTCTTCGTGCGGCGCGTGCACGCATGCCGCTGGGACACGATCGTTGCGGTGGAAGTGCATACCGGAAGATGGAGTGGCCGGCCCGTTCGCCTGCGTCTCGTGCCAACGGACGGCCCGGCGTTCGTCGTGCCCGGCATATTCGATCTGGCCCAGGTGCTACATCTTGTGCGCGACAAGCTCGGCGCTCGAATCGTCCCCGTGAGCAAGCCGGATCCGGTGTTTGCATTGACCGCCTGCTTGCTCGCGGCATTCGTGTTGGTGGGCTGTGCCGCCGCGTGTATGGATGCTTCCAGCGCTTCCAGAGAGGCCGTGACTGCGGCACTGTTCTTCATGTCTGGCGCATTCCTGATGGCAATCGCGCTGATCCGGAAGAGGCGGTTGTTCCGACGGGACGCATAGGGAACGAAGGCGGCTCGCGGGCAGGCGCGCATACGTCCAGCGGAGATCGCCCGGTTTGCCCGGCCACCGGGCGGCGTTTGCCACGGCGCGCTTCCTTTGATACGCTCCTTCCCCGAGCCCACTCGAGGACAAACCGGACGCTCAGGAGACGCCCCGCCATGGATTCATCCCTGCTGCTCATCTCGGCCGTTGCCGTTTCGCTATGTGCCGCCGCGGACGCGGCCAACCCCGACGCGGACGCGCTCCGGGATGTCGAGGTTGTCCGGAGCCGCATTCTCGCGCGCTATGTGCCCGGGCCGGGCGCGTCGCTCGATCGGATTGCCGCGTCGGCGAGCGACTACGTGGAGACCCTCGGCGAAGACGGTTCGTGGCCCGACGTCGACTATGCCAACCAGGCCCGCACCGCGTGGACGGCGTCGCACCATCTTTCCCGCATCCGCACCATGGCCACCGCGTACTGCGCGCCCGGGAGTCCCGCCAACGGCGACGCCGCGCTGAAAGCCGCAATCCTCAAGGCGCTCGACTTCTGGTTCGCGAAGGACTTGCGAAACCCGAACTGGTGGTGGAACGAGATCGGCGTGCAACTGACGCTGGGGCCGGCCCTCCTCATGCTGGACGACACGCTCACGCCGGAGCAGAAGGCGCGGGGCATCGAGATCATGAAGCGCAGCGACTGGGCCGGCTGGACGGGGCAGAACCTGGTGTGGGGCGCCACGATGCAGATCATGCGCGGGTGCATCGAAGAATCCCCCGACGTCATTCAGCAGGCCTATTCACGCATGTACGAGGAGATCGTGATCGCGAAACCGGACAAGGAAGGCGTGCAGGTGGACTTCAGCTTCCACCAGCACGGCGCGCAACTGTACTCGGGCGGCTACGGCCTCGGGTTTGCCTCGAATGGCACGGAGTTCATGCACCACGCCCGGGGCACGCGGTTCGCCGCGCCGCCCGAAGTCGTCGAGGTGATGACAGGCTACGTCCTCGACGGCCAGCAATGGATGATGCGCGCGCTCACCTTCGATTACAGCGCCGTTGGCCGCGAGATCACGCGCGCCCGGAAGAGCGGCGGCGCCATGCTGTCTGCGGCGGCGCGTCTGGCGGAACTCGGCGGGCCGCGCACCGGCGAGCTCGAGGCCTTTGTCGCGCGCATGAAGTCCGGGGGCGCCGAGTCGCCCCTGTCCGGCCACCGCCACTTCTGGCGCAGCGATTACGCCGCCCACCATCGCCCCGGCTATCTCGTGTCGGTGCGGATGGCGTCGGCGCGCACGCTCCGGAGCGAGGTGTGCAACCGCGAAGGGCGCAAGTCGCACCACCTGGCCGATGGCGTCATGTTCGTGTACGTGGACGGCAAGGAATACGGTGACATCTTCCCCGCGTGGGATTGGCAGCGCCTGCCGGGGACGACGTGCGAGCAGATGGACTGGGCCGAGAAGGGGGGCGTCGGCGGCTGGGGCGAAACGCAGTTCGTCGGCGGCGTGTCCGACGGGGCATGCGGACTCGCCGCCATGGATTTCAGGCGCGGCGCCCTCGAGGCGCGGAAGGCGTGGTTCTGTTTCGATGACGCCGTCGTCTGCCTCGGCGCGGGCATCACCTGCGCCAGCGCGCACCCCGTGCTGACCTCGGTGAATCAGTGTCTCCTGCGGGGCGACGTGTCCGCATCGAGCGGGGCCGGGCCGCTCGCGCCCGGCATTCACGAGGTGTCCACGCCGGCCTGGGTGCATCACGATTCGGTGGGTTACGTGTTCCCCGAGGAGGGCGTGGTGCGCGTGGCGCGGCAAGCCCAAACCGGCGCGTGGGCCGACATCGCCACGGGCTCCGACACCGAGATCGCCCTCGACGTGTTCAGCCTCTGGTTCGATCACGGGGCCGGCGTACGCGACGCGCGCTATGCCTACATCGTGTATCCGGCCGTTTCCGCGCCCGATCTCAGCCGGCGGGCCGAGGCCGGCGCCTTCGACGTGCTCGCCAACACGCCCCAGGTGCAGGCCCTCCGCGACACGGCGCGCGGCGTCCTCCAGGCGGCGTTCTGGGAGCCGGGCGCCCTCGACTGCGGCGACGGGCGCTTCGTCCGCGTCGATCAACCGTGCCTGCTCATGGTATCCGCCACGGGGGACGGCACGTGCATCGCCGTGTCGAATCCGCTGAACGAGCCGCTCACGGTGGGCATCGAGATCGACGGCTCGCTCTCCGGCGATGGCTGCACACCGCTCCCCGACGGGGGCACGCGGCTCGTGCTCACCCTGCCCGAGGGCGCCATGGCGGGGGCCAGCCTGGTGCGCACCTTCGAGAACGGGGAGCCGCCGCCCGCCGGGAAGTGAGTGCCCGGCCCGGTTGACAGCCCCTCGGGCTTCCCACTATGCTCCGGAACGCCCCGGGCTTCGGGGAAGAACTCAACCCGCCGACGGCATATGCCTGTCTGATGTGGCGCAACGGAGAAGGAAGCTGTGGGACTCGTTGATTGGCTGGTAATCGCGGGATACGTGTTGATCGCGTTGGCGATTGGCGGCGCGTTCACCAAGAAGGCGGGAAAGAGCAAAGAGGATTACTTCCTGGCGGGCCGCAGCCTCGGGTGGTTCGTCGCGGGCACGTCCATTGTCGCAACGACGTTCTCGGCCGACACGCCGGTGTTCGTGGCGGGCATGTCGCGCCAGACGGGCATCCACTACAACTGGTTCTGGTGGTCGGCGCTCATCGGCCAACTGGCCACCGTGTTCTTCTTCGCGCGGCTCTGGCGACGGAGCGGCGTCATCACCGACATCGAATTCCTCATGAAGCGCTACCGGCGCACGAAGGCCACCCACGGCCTCCGCATTTTCAAGGTGTTCTTCGACGGCGTCTACATGAACTGCGTCGTCATGGCCTCGGTAACGCTGGCCATGGCCAAGATCTTCAAGGTGGTGTTAGGCCTTTCCGATGAGGCGCTGTGCCACCTGCCCGTGTTCGGCGACGTCACCTCCACGGGCCTGCTCCTCTGCGTGCTGGGTTCGGCCG
>JAFGTL010000523.1 GCA_016934125.1 Candidatus Hydrogenedentota bacterium | reverse complement strand
GGGCTCGAGCCAGAGGGGCATGCGCGTGAGATGGGGGAAGAGGCGCCAACGCACCGTGAAGACGGCGGCGAGGACGAGGCCGAGGATGACTTTGCGCTCGCGGGAGGTGCGCCACCGGTGGGGGCGGCCGCCCACCAGGGGGAAGCAGGCCGCGGCCGCCAGAAGGCAGGCCATGGCCGGCCCGAGCACGGCGTGCCACGTGACGAAGAGGAGCGCCCCTTCGCACGCGATCAGCAGGAACGCAAAGAGCCCGTGCCAACTCATACCGTGTCCAGTTCTCCTTCGCGGACGGCGCCCGGGGTATACACGGCGATGTCGGCCGTGTCCGCGCCCGCGATGGGCTCGGAGGGTTCGCCGTCGCGC
This sequence comes from Candidatus Hydrogenedentota bacterium, assembly GCA_016934125.1. Classification (GTDB taxonomy): domain Bacteria; phylum Hydrogenedentota; class Hydrogenedentia; order Hydrogenedentales; family SLHB01; genus JAFGTL01. The sequence goes on along the minus strand of JAFGTL010000523.1, from coordinate 3,118 downwards.
ACGATCAACACCTTCACTTCGCAGCCGGACTCGATGGCGGTGCGGACGAGGCCGCGCCGGGCCGCGTCCCAATCGAGAAACACGCAGATCACGGTGGACACGCTGGCCAGTTCGTCGGCGATGGCCGGCGTCACCGTGTCGAAGGGGTTGCGGCGGCAGGCGTCGACGCAGGCGAGGATCTCGAGCACGCTCTCGAAGTGGGAGATGTGGCGGCCCGCGCGGAACACGTAAAGTTCCGGGCCGGCCGCGAACAGATCGATGATGTACTCGCCCCGGGACAGGCCGTCGGCCACGGCCGCGGCCAGGCTCACCGCCGCTTCGAGCTGGGGGAATCCCGCGGGCGGGATCCGGCGCCGGCCCGGCACGAAGGTATCGAGCACGAGGGCGATCCGGTGGTAGTACTCCTCCTGAAACTCGCGCACCACCGGCTTGGCCAGGCGCGCCCACGAGCGGAAATCGAGCTGCCGCCAGGGATCGCCGGGCCGGTATTCGCGGTTGCCGATGTACTCGGGCGATTCGCCCACATTCGACGTCAACGCAATGCCACCGGGCTGATACCGCGTGCCGACGGGCACGACCACCTCGTTGAGCGGGTGGAAATCGGGCAGCACGAGCAGTTTCCCGCCGTCGTGGCCCGCGCCCGCCATCCGCCACAGGCCGAACGGAAACGTCGAGTACGGGCGCAGCTCGGGCAGGGGATACAGGCCGCGGCGCAACGGGTGGACGGACACCGAGATGCACGCGGTTTCGCCGGGATCGAGGCGGAACACGGTGTTCGCGCCGGGCGAATCGGGCGCGGCAGGTTCCAGGGACGGCGGCAGTCCGAAATACCGCGCGGACACGTCATAGGCGGCGCGGCGCGCGTGGTTCGTGAGGGTGACGGAGCCCGACACGGCGTGGCCTGCACAGGCCTTCTCGGGGAGCCCGCCGGCCGCGGTCACCCGCGGGCGCATCACCCACCCGGCGAGCAGGGCCGTGCCGAGCACCGCGCTGAGCCCGCAGAACAACTGGTATACGGGCATCTGGAGAGAGCGCGAGCCCACCACGCCGGACAGGAGCAACCCGCCGATGACGAACTTGCACGTGGCCGTCGTCTTGAAGCCCCAGAGGTAGTTCACGAAGCGCCTCGTCATGAGTTGCCGCCCTGGCGCCGGGCGGTGCGCGGCCTTCGGACGGCGCCCCGTCTTCTGTGATCGGCCTTTCATGATTGCGGCGTCATCTCCGCGCCACAGCGCATCAGGTGGGCACGCGCACGTGCTCAACGAGCCCCAGTACGGCGTCCCGTTTCGATACGCCGCCGTACTTGGCCTTCGATGTGAGCACGACGCGATGGGGGAGCACGTAGGGCACGAGCCGCTGCACGTCATCGGGCAGGACGTAATCGCGGCCCGCGAGGAACGCGGCCGCCTGGGCCGCCCGGAACAGCATGAGCGAGCCGCGCGGGCTCACCCCGAGCTTGATCTGGACGTCGTCGCGCGTGGCCTGCACCAACTCGACAATGTAGCGCGATACGCTCTCGTCGACGCGCACCCGCCGCACCTGCCGCTGGAGCTCGACTACCTCGTCGCGCGTCAGCACGGCTTCGAGCCTGTCGAGGGGGTGCGACTCGGCCTGGGCGTGGAGGATCTCGACTTCGACATCCGTTTCCGGATAGCCGAGATCCACCCAGACGAGAAATCGATCCAGTTGGGCTTCGGGCAACGGATAGGTGCCGTGGAATTCGACGGGATTCTGCGTGGCCAGCACGAGAAACGGCGCGGGCAAGGGCCGGCGCTCGCCTTCGATGGTGGCCTGGAGTTCGTTCATGGCTTCGAGCAGGGCGGACTGGGTGCGGGGCGACGCGCGGTTGATCTCATCGGCCAGGAGCACGTTGCAGAACACCGGGCCCTGCCGGAACGTGAACTCGCCCGTCACCGGGTGGTAGATGGACGAGCCGAGGATGTCGGCCGGGAGCAAGTCGGGGGTGAACTGGATCCGGGTGAACGCCGCGTCGATGGACTTGGCCAGGGCCTTGGCGAGCGTCGTTTTCCCGACGCCGGGCACGTCTTCGAGCAGGGCCGAACCGCCCGCGGCCAACGCAATCGTCACCACCTCGATGGCCTCGGGCTTGCCCTGGATCACCCGGCCCAGATTCTCGATCAATGCGTGCAGTCTTGGCTGCCACACGCCCACTTCGCAACCGCTCATGAAACAAGATCTCCCCTGCTGCGCGGCGTCGCCGCGTCCCCCGAGCATTACATAGGCGGAGTATAGCACGCCGCGCCGGCCCGTCGAAGTGTGATACCATTCCCGAATGCGCGCGGCTTGCCCGCGCCGGGAGCCATGACGGATGAACTTGACGATCAATGGAGAACAACGCGAGGCCGCTGACGGCACGACGGTGCTCGGCCTGCTCGAATCCTTCGGCTTGAAACCCGAAGTCACGGTGGTGCAGCGCAACGACGACATCATCGATCGGGATCGCTATGCGGACACGGCCCTCGCCGAGGGCGACTGCCTCGAACTGATCCGCTTCGTCGGAGGCGGATGATGACGCTCGCCGAACGGATCGAGCGGTTCCGGGACACGGATCTCTACGTCGTGATCACCGAGTCCTTCTGCGCGGGCCGGAGCGGGCTCGATGTGCTCGATGCGGTGCTCGACGCCGGCGTCCGCCTCGTCCAGTTCCGCGAGAAAGACGTCGATGATGCGGCCCTCTATGAGCGGGCCCTCGCCTTCCGCGAGCGCACCCGCGCCGCCGGCGCGCTCCTCATCGTGGATGATCGCGTCGATCTCGCCCTCGCCGTCGACGCCGACGGCGTCCACCTCGGCCAAGCCGATCTGCCCATCCACGCGGCCCGCGCCATCGCGCCCGAGATCCTCGTAGGCGCCTCATCGCACGACCTCGACGAGGCCCTCGCCGCCGAGCGCGCCGGTGCCGGATACGTCAACATCGGCCCGATCTTCGCCACCCAGACAAAATCCGTGCCCACGGGCGCCATCGGCCCCGAGGCCATCGACGCCATCGCGCCGCAACTCACCGTGCCGTGGACGTGCATGGGGGGCATCAAGCTGCACAATATCGACGAGGTGCTCTCCCGCGGCGCCCGGCACATCGCCGTCGTCACCGCCGTCACCG
>JAFGTL010000522.1 GCA_016934125.1 Candidatus Hydrogenedentota bacterium | reverse complement strand
GTGACTGGGTAGCGCGCATGACCGAAAGCCCCGAAACCAACCAGAAGACCTATCGTCTGCCTATCCGGCGTCCCGTGACGACGGCGATGATCTTCGTCACCTTGATCGTCTTCGGATGGAAGTCCTACCAGGAACTTCCCATCAACCTCATGCCCGATATCTCGTACCCCACGCTCACGGTGCGCACGGAGTACGAAGGCGCCGCGCCCGAGGATGTCGAGAAGCTGCTCACCCGGCCGCTCGAGGAAACCCTCAGCATCGTGAGCGGCCTGGTCGAGATCAGCAGCACCTCGTCGGCGGGTAGTTCCGAGATCGTCATGGAGTTCACCTGGGACACGGACATGAGCGTGGCCCAGCAGGACGTGCGCGACCGCCTCGACCTTTTCGACCCGCCCAAGGATGTCACCGAGAAGCCCGTCATCCTCCGGTACGATCCGACGCTCGATCCGGTGCTGCGCGTGGCCATTGCCGGCAGCGATCCCACCGCCGACTTGGGCGGCCTTACGCCCGAGGAGAAGGAGCGCCGGGAACTGCTTGAGATCCGGCAGGCCGCGGAAGAGCAGATCAAGAGCGAACTCGAGGGCAAGCGCGGTATCGCCCAGGTGCTGGTGAAGGGCGGGTGCGAAGAAGAGATTCAGGTGCTGGTTGACTCGGCCCGGCTCAAGAACCTCGGCCTCTCGTTCGAGACCGTGAGCAACGCTCTCGCCCAGCAGAACGTGAACTTGTCCGGCGGTCAACTCCGTGACGGCAAAACCGAGTATCTCGTTCGCATCGTGAATGAATATGCGGATGTGGCCGAGATCGGAGAGACGCCGCTCGGCGTCTTCGAGGGCGCCCAGATCCGGCTCAACGACGTGGCCACCGTCACGGTGGGCGAGAGGGAGCGCGAAACCGTCGTCCGCATGGACGGCCGGGAGTCGGTGGAACTCGAGATCTACAAGTGGGGCGACGCGAACACGGTGCAGGTCTGCGACATGCTGAAGGATCTGTTCGAGTTCGAGCGGCCTCCCACGCTCGGCGAACGGCTGAAGAAGCTGTTCGCCCTGCCGGAAGGCGAGCCGCCTGCCGGAGCGCCGCCGGAACTCGTTCAGCACCAGTTGGCCAAACAGATGGCCCTGACGTCGACGATCCGCTCGCGGTTGCCCGAGTACGCCCAAATCCAACTGATCAGCGATCAATCCCGCTTCATCGTCGCCTCGATCAAGGAGGTGCAGAATACGGCGATTGTCGGCGGGATCCTGGCCCTCATCATCCTCTACTTCTTCCTCCGTGAACTGCGCAGCACCATCGTCATCGGCGTGTCGATCCCGATATCGATTGTGGCCACGTTCATCCCCATGTTCCTGCGGGACGTCACCCTGAACATCATGTCGCTCGGCGGCCTGGCCCTGGGCGTCGGGATGCTCGTCGACAACTCCATCGTCGTGCTCGAGAGCATCTTCCGGTGCACCGAGGAAGGCGACGGCACGGTCGACGCGGCCAATCGGGGCACCCAGGAGGTCGCCAGCGCGGTCACGGCGTCCACGCTGACCACCATCGCCGTCTTCCTGCCGCTCGCCTTCGTCGAGGGCGTCGCCGGTCAGCTCTTCCGCGATCAGGCCCTCACCGTCACCTTCTCGCTCATCGCCTCGTTGCTGGTCGCCCTGTTCCTGATCCCGATGTTGGCATCGCGCCAACGCGTCAAGGTTGCGCCGGGACAGGAGGTCATCTGGATTCTGCGCGGCTACCGGGAAGCCCGGGCCGTACGCGGGGCGGGGCGGCTGGCTGGGCTCGGCGCCATCGTGCCCAACGCGGTGCGGTACGCGTGGGAGTGGTTCTCCGAGAATGCCGCCGAAACGGTCGGCCCGTGCCTCCGTTTCTACCGGCACGCGGCGCTCAGGGCCGGCGACAGGAAATGGCACCGGCGGGCGCTCGTCGCCGGCGTCGCCTACGCGGCGATCTCGGTGGCCGTTCTGATCGGAGTCTATGTCGGCTATCAGTCGTGGAAGGGGCCCGATGCGGCGCGCACCGCCCTGCTCACGGGGTTCTGCGTGGTGCCGCTGTTGCCGGTGGCGGCCGCGGGGATAGCGGTAGCGGGGCCGATCGGGGCGGTGCTGCTCGTGTTCGGCTTCCACGTGGGCATCAAAGCGTTCGGCACGGCGTTGGCCACGGTGTTCTTCTTCGTGTCCGTGGCGGCCATGTCGGTATATTGGGTGCTGGCCAAGATCCTGGGCGCGTTGTTCTGGATCCCGCTCAAGGTTTTCGACGTGACATTCCGGGCGTTCACCGAGGCCTATGTCGTGGTGCTCCGGCACTCCCTCCGGTTCAGTCCGGCGATCCTGCTGGTGGTGGTGTTGTTGTCGCTGCACGCGGGTTACGTGGCGCTATCGTTGGGCCGCGAACTGATCCCGCCGATGAAACAGGGCGAGTTCAGCATCCGGATGGAAGCGCCGCCGGGCACCCGGCTCGAAGACACCGAACAGCGGGCCCGCGCCATCGAGAAGATCGTGCTCGAGACGCCCGAAGTCGGCACGGTGGCGGTGCAGGTGGGCCAGGAAAAGACCAAAGCCGAGGCGGATCGCGGCGAAAACGTGGCCGAGTTCACCGTGCTGCTGAGAGATCCGGACAAGGACGCGCGGCATCAGGACGCCATCATTGAAGGACTGCGCCGGAAGATCGCCCGTGTGAGTTCCGATGCGGTGACTTTTGCGTTGCCTTCCTTGTTCAGTTTCAAGACGGCCGTCGAACTCCAGATCCGGGGCGACGAGCTGGACGTGTTGAAAGCCGTGGGGCAACGCGCCGTGGCCGCCATTGCCGACGTGCCCGGCCTGGAAGACGTCGAACTCAGCCTGAGGGAGGGCTATCCCGAGATCATCATCGAGCTCGATCGCGACTTGTGCGCCGCTTACAACATCGATCCGGATCAGATCGCACGGCGCCTTCACACCGAGGTGCAGGGCGACAAGCCGACGCAGTTCAGCCGGCACGGCAACAAAATCGACATCCGGGTTCGCGCCGATCGCCGCCGGCTCCAGAGCGTCCACGACCTGCGCACCCTCTCGGTGAAGGAAGGGCACCCGCCCATTCCCCTCGAGTCCGTGGCCATGATCTCCGTCCAAGACGGCCCCAGCGAGGTGCGCCGCATCGATCAACGCCAGGTCGCCATGGTCACCGGCAACGTCGAAGGCCGCGACCTGGGCTCCGTGTCCGAGGACATCGAACGCCGGCTGAGAGGCGTCGAGAAACCCCTCGACTACCAGTTCGTGCTCGGCGGCCAGAACCGGGAACTGGCCACCTCGCTCAGCAGCCTCCAATTCGCGCTGTTGCTGGCCATCTTTCTCGTTTACATCGTGATGGCGTGCCAGTTCGAGTCGGTGTGGCAGCCGGCCATGGTCATGTTCGCGGTGCCGCTGGCGTTCATCGGCGTCGTGTACGTGCTGGCCGGGCTCGCCATTGATCTGAGCATCGTCGTCTACATCGGCGGCATCATCCTGGCCGGCATCGTCGTGAACGACGCCATCGTGCTCGTGGACTACGTCAACCAGCTCCGCGCCCGCGGGATGAGCAAGCGGGAGGCGGTTATCCAGGCCGGGCGCGTGCGCCTGCGGCCCATCCTGATGACGACGCTGACGACGGTGCTGGGCTTGATCCCGATGGCCATGTGGGCGGGAGAAGGGGCCGAGATCCGCCAGCCCATGGCGATTACCGTCATGGCCGGGCTGTCCTCGGCCACGGTGTTGACGCTGATTATCATTCCCATGATCTACGACTTGTTCGGAGGGCGCGACAGGGCATGAAGCGTTCCCTGACGGCCATCGCATTACGGCGGCCCATCACCGTGATCATGCTCGTGATCACGATGCTCGGGCTGGGCGGGATCGCGTACGTGAAGATCCCCGTCGAGTTCATCCCGAAGCTCGACATGCCCTTCATCCGCTGCTACATCCCGTACGTCGGTGCCACGCCGGCCCAGGTCGAGAACGAGGTTGCCATCCCGGCCGAGGGCGAGTTCCGCACCGTGTCGCAGATGAAGCGCATCACCACCACCTCCGACTCGAACGGCTGCGACGTGCGGATGACGTTCGAGTGGGACGCCGACATGGCCCTGGCCACGTCGGAAGTCCGCGATCGGATGGAGCGCCTGAAACTCGAACTGCCGGACGAGATCGAGCGGCTCTTTCTGCGGCGGTTCAGTTCCACGTCGCTGCCCATCATGGCGTTCGCCCTGTTCCGCGACGGCGACCACGAGGAACTGACCAACCTCGTGCGCAATCTGCTTCAGTCGCGGCTGCTGCGGCTGGACGGGGTGGCCGACGTGATGGTGTTCGGCGCGCCGGAGAAGGAGGTGCTGATCGAGTTCGATCAGGAACGCCTCAACAGCCTGAATCTCACCCTTTACGAAGTCGTCGGCAGGCTTCGATCGAGCAGCCTTAACCTCTCCCTGGGCGAACTGGGCGAAGCCGACACCAAGTACCTCGTGCGGGCTCAAGGCGAGTTCACCTCGCCGGAAGAGATGGCCCGGTTGGTGGTGAGCGGCAACCACGCCGTTCGGTTAAGCGACGTCGCGGACGTCGGTTACCAGGCCCGGGAACGGGAGACGGAGTTCTCCATCGACGGCAAGGGCGGCATCTTCGTCCTTGTACGGAAGGAATCCGAGGCCAACACCATCGCCACCTGCCGGGCGCTGCGCCATGAGCTGGACATGCTCGAGACGGATCCGCTGTTCAAGGGAACCGAGGCGTTCATGTTCATTGATCAGTCGGAGTTGATTCTGACGACGCTCAAGGGATTGCTTCAGGCGGGGAAATGGGGCGGATCGCTGGCCCTGTTGGTGCTGCTCCTGTTCCTGCGCCGCATCCGCTCCACCTTCGTGGTGGCCCTCGCGATCCCCTCCTCGGTGGTGGTGGCCCTCGTGTTCATGTTCTTCGCGGGCATGACGCTCAACGTCGTCACCATGATCTCCATGACGATCGCTCTCGGGATGCTCGTGGACAATTCGATCGTCGTCATCGAGAACATCTACCGGCACGCGCAACTCGGGTTCGACGCCGAGGAGAGCGCGCGGCGCGGCGCCTCCGAGGTCGGATTGGCCATCACCGCCGCCACCCTGACCACCGTGGTCGTCTTCATCCCGATCCTCTATCTCGAAACGGGCGAGATGGCCACCTACATGCGCCAGTTCGCCGTGCCCGTGACCGTGGCCCTCGGGGCGAGCCTGCTCATCGCGCTGACGGTTATCCCCCTCGCCGTGCGCCACATGAAACCCCGGCACCGCATGCGATCGCTGGCGTTTCTCCGGCCGCTGTTCGCGTCCGCTCCCGCGGGCGAGCCGGGCCGGTTTGCGCGCCTGTTCCGCTTCCATCCGCTCAAGCGGCTCATGGCGTTCTACGGCCGGCTGCTCGCGTGGACGGTTCGCTGGCGCCTGGCGACGCTGCTGGCCGTGTTCGGCATGATTCTGCTCACGCTGGCGGTTCCATACCGGCTGCTTGGGCGGCAGGGCATGCCCTCGATGGACAGCCGCGAGATCGAAGTGGACATTGTCCTCGATCAGAACTTTGACATGGCCAAAGCCACCGAGACCTTCAAGACCCTGCAAGGCGTGATCGCCGAACAGCGTGAGGAATTGGGCATCAAGAACGTCTTCTCCCATCACCAGGCGGGCGGAGGCTCCCTCTACATCTACCTGCTCCAGCCCGAGGACCTCGCCGACGGCGAGGAGTTCCCGTTCACCACCGAGGAGGTGCGCGATATCCTGTGGCAACGGTTGCCCGGCCGGGTTCCCGGGGGCGAGTTGCGGTTCTCCATCGCGGAGGCGAGCGAGAGCACCCAGCGCGGCTTCGCCTTGCGCATGCGGGGCGACGATGCGGAGGTCCTGAACGGATACGCCGAGCGGTTCAAGGAGTTGCTCGGGCAGATCCCCAACGTCAGTGATGTGATGTCCGACACCGACCGGGACGAGCAGGAAGTGCAGATCGGGATCAACGAAACCATGGCGACGGAGTGCGGGATCAGTCCGCTCGTGATCGCCCGCACCGTGGACTTCGCCTTGCGCGGCACCAAACTCTCCTACCTCAAGCGCGAGGGACGCGAGATTCCCGTCTGGGCCCAGTTCCGCGAAGAAGATCGGAAAACGCGCGCCAACCTCGATAACGTGCACCTCTTGAGCCGGACGGGGGAACTCGTGCCGTTGAGCCGGCTCGTCACCGTGTCGCGGGCGCGGAGCCCGCAGGCCATCCGGCGTGTCGACGGGAAGAACGTCGTCACCATCGCCGCCAAGACGGTGCACGAGGATCTGTCCGGCGTGATGCGGGACCTCAAAGAGCTCATCGAATCCTTCGATATGCCCCAGGGATACACCGTGGAAATGGGCGACGAACTCATGGAACTCGAGGCCAATGCGAGCAATTTCGCGACGGCCCTCATCATGGCCGTCATCCTCATCTACCTGGTGATGGGCGCCCTCTTCGAGTCCTATGTCCTGCCCTTGTCGATCCTGACGTCCGTGCCCCTGGCCTTCATCGGCGTCTACTGGATCATGTGGCTCACCAACACGCCCATGGACACCGTCTCGATGATCGGCGCGATCCTCATGGTGGGCATCGTGGTCAACAACGGCATCGTGATCGTCGACCACATCAACCAGCTCCGCCAACGCGGCTGCGAACGCACCGAGGCCCTGCTCCAGGCCGGACACGATCGGTTCCGGCCCGTGATGATGACGGCCCTCACCACGATCCTCGGGTGCGTCCCGCTGGCCCTCGGCAGCTCGCTCGCTTCCGATATCGCCTTCTCGGGCCTGGGCCGGGCGCTCATCGGGGGGCTCACGACGGGCACCCTGCTCACCCTGTTCATCGTGCCGGTGTTCTACACGCTCATCGACGACGCCCGGAGTTGGCTCCTGCGGTTCTTCGGCGGCCTCGTCCGGCTCGGTTCTGTGAACGCGTGACGCCGGGATTGGCGCGGGGCGGGCCGGGCGCCGCCCGAGGGATCGCCGGCGGGCGCGGCACGGCGGCGATGTGGTTGCGCGCCAGGGGCGAAACATGGTACCCTTTCGGCTTGGTTTGAGTCTTTCCTCGTAAGAGATTTCGATAGTTCCTTAGAACCAGAAGGGGGATATCGTGAGAACACCGCTCGTTGCCGGAAACTGGAAGATGAACAAGATGATCGGCGAGGCCGTCGACACCGTGGAGGCCCTGAAGCCGCTCGTGGCGGACGTGGCCAACGTCGACATCGTCGTGTGCCCCACATTCACCGCCCTATACCCGGTTGCGCGGGCCCTCGAGGGATCCAACATCGAGGTGGGCGGCCAGAACGCCTATCTCAAGGAGAGCGGCGCGTACACCGGGGAGATCGCGCCGCAGATGCTGCTCGACGCCGGGTGCACGTGGACGATTCTGGGCCACAGCGAACGGCGGCAGTATTTCCAGGAACGCGACGAACTCCTCAACGAGAAGCTCAAGTTCGCGCTCGAGGCCGGTTTGAAGGTCATGTTCTGCGTCGGCGAAACCCTCGAAGAGCGGGAAAACGGCCAGATGGACGACGTGCTTGTGCGGCAGGTCGGGAACGGGCTCAAAGGCCTCCACGAGGCCCAGTTCGCCGGCATCGCTCTGGCCTACGAGCCTGTGTGGGCGATCGGCACCGGGCTCACGGCTACGCCCGAGCAGGCCCAGGAGGCCCACGCCTTCGCCCGAGGCCTCGTCCGCGAGCAATTCGGTGAAACCGTGGCCGACAATCTGCGTATTCAATACGGTGGAAGCGTGAAGCCGGATAACGCGGCGTCGCTCCTGGGCCAGGCCGACGTAGACGGCGCCCTGGTTGGCGGCGCGGCCCTCAAGGCCGACAGCTTCGCCGCTATCGTGCAGGCTGCACAGTAGGAGAAGAGGTTCCGGCATGAGTGAGTTTATCTTCCGCTGGGAAACGCTGTGGGTGTTGATGCTCGTGTTGTATGTCCCGGCCTGTCTCGGACTGATCATCGTGGTGTTGCTGCAGAAGGGCAAAGGCACGGGCTTCGCCGGCGCGTTCGGGATCGGCGCGGGCTCCGACACGGTGTTCGGGCCCCGCATGAGCAAGAGCCTCCCCGCCCGGCTGACCTACGTCATGGCGGGCGTGTTTCTCGTGCTGGCCATGGCCATGTCGCTGGTGGCCGGCCGGCTCGGCCGGGGCATCGCCCCGGAGCGCGTCGAAGAGGACGCCGTCATGGTCGAGAGCCAGGCGCAACAGGAAGCGTATCAGGCCGGCCTCGAGGAATTGGGCGTCGGCGCCGTCAGTGAGGAGCCGGGGGCTCGTGCCGAGCCCGCCCCGTCCGAGGTGGTTCCCGAGGGCGACGGATCGCCCGACGCCGGTGGCCAAGACGCTACGCCGGCCCCGGACGGAGAGAGCTAGCCGGCCGGTGACACGGCAGGCCCGGCCTCTGTTGGACATGTTCTCCGGCCCAAAGCGGCGCGCGGCTTTGGGCCGGAGGTTTTTCCGGACGACGGGGTAGATGCAGTCATGGACAAGATGCTGATCCGGGGTGGGCGCCCCCTCATGGGGACGATCCAGGTGCGCGGGGCGAAGAACTCGACGTTGCCGCTCATGGCGGCCTCGATCCTCGCCGAAGAGCCCTGTGTCCTGCACAACGTGCCCTGTTTGCACGACACCTTTGCGATGGACAAGGTGCTGGCGTCCCTCGGGATGACGATCGATTTCACCGGGCGCTACATGACGCTGGACGCCTCCACGATCGCGTCGCAGACGGCGCCCTACGATCTTGTGCGCAAGATGCGCGCGTCCTTCTTCGTCCTGGGCCCGTTGCTCGGCCGGTTCGGCCGGGCGCGCGTGTCGCTGCCGGGCGGCTGCGCCATCGGCACCCGTCCCGTCGACATCCATCTGAAGGGCCTCGAGGCCCTGGGCGCCTCGCTCCGGATCGAGGAGGGCTACGTGATCGCCGACGGCCGGTTGACGGGCGCGGACTTCGCCCTCGATTTCCCGAGCGTGGGCGCCACGGAGAACCTCATGATGGCCGCAGTCCGCGCCGAGGGTGTGACGCGGCTCAGCAACGTGGCCCGCGAGCCCGAGATCGCCGATCTGGCCGCGTTTCTCAATGGCATCGGCGGCCGGATCTCGGGCGCCGGCACGGATCTCATCACGATCGTGGGCGTGGATGCGCTGGGCGGGGGCGAACACACGATTATCGGCGATCGCATCGAAGCGGGCACCTTCCTGATCGCCGGCGTCGCGACGCACGGGGACGTGACGGTGCAAGGGGTGAACCCCGAGCACCTCCCGGCGTTCCTGCCGAAACTCCGGGAGGCCGGCGCCGAGGTGGAGACGCAGGGCAATTGGATCCGCGCGCGGGCCATCAACGGATTCAAGGGCCTCGACGTGGCCACGCGGCCGTTCCCGGGTTTCCCCACGGATTTGCAGGCCCAGATGATGGCCATGCTCTGCGTGGCCGACGGCGTGAGCGTGATCCGAGAGAACGTGTTCGAGAACCGCTTCATGCAGGTGGCCGAACTCGCCCGGATGGGGGCCGATATTTCGCTCGACGGCAACGCGGCCGTCGTGCGGGGGGTGAGCGCCCTGAGCGGCGCCCCGGTCATGGCGTCCGATCTGCGGGCGAGCGCCGCCCTCGTCATCGCCGGGCTCGTCGCCGAGAAGGGCGAGACGGCCGTCGCCCGCGTGTATCATATCGATCGGGGATACGAGCGTATCGAGGAGCGCCTGGCAGCGCTCGGCGCGGACATCCGCCGCGTGCAGCAGGCGTGAGCGCCCGGTTTCCCGGAGCCGTTTGCCTGGGCCCGGGCGGGGCCGGGCGTATTCCTGCCGGCATCGCCCGGCGAGAGAGGGGAGAGTCGTCATGCGGGTGTTGATCACCGGATCCAGCGGGCAGATCGGAACCAACCTCGGCCTGCACCTGCTGGATGAGGGGCATTCCGTGTTCGGCGTGGACATCCGCCCCAACACCTGGACGGATCGGCTCGAGACTCTCCTCCAGGATCTCAGCGTCCCGTACCGCAGCTTCGAGGACGG
>JAFGTL010000521.1 GCA_016934125.1 Candidatus Hydrogenedentota bacterium | reverse complement strand
TCCGGCGGCGCATACATTCCCGGCCAGGCCGAACGCCTCATCCGCCGCGCCACCTCCGCCCGCCTCGACAAACCCTGACGCCGCACTGGCACAACTTCGAGACGACAGACCGCCGCATCGCCAGACGAGTTCGGTATTGTGTCCCTCTATCTCCCAAGCCTTTCCACGAAAAGGACTGTACTCCGCTCTTCGCGAGGTCGCCGAGAACAACAACTAGGGAAGCAAATATCCCATTTTGCGGCTGCAATTCAAACCTCAAACAGATTCGGAAACCGGCCTTACGCCTCCTTGACACAGGCCGTCAAATGCTCTGGCATCATGCGAAGGGACACACGACTCGAAGGAAATGTAGTTCTTCGAGCTCAGTTCCACGACAGCTGTCCTTGTTGCCACGATGGTCGCCGCCTAGCAGCCCGTGGCAAAAGTGGGGCGGGGCGCATGGATTATAGGGACACAGAACTGTTTATGTGATATGCTTTTGGCGTGGTCAGTTGGGAGGTATCACGCCATGGCAATGGGACGGATGGACAAAGAACGACAAGAAACGTGGCACAAAAAAGGCTCAAGTCGCGCTGGTGGAACGCTTATGCGCCCTCGGATGCGCCGTTTGGGCGCACATCCGCCTCTGGGGGGCGACACGGGCTCGGATAACGCCCGCAACCTTCGCTTGGCGTCGCCTGAGAGGCCGTGCCACAAAAGAGGCTTCTGCCACGGGCTGCTAGGACGGCGCCCCGGCGTCGCCACGCGGTGCCCCCTTACGAGCGTCGCCGCGGAACGCCAGCCAATAGGCAGCCAGCGACAGGAGGAACAGCCCCACCGTGCGCCCGATGCTCCAGTAGCCAATCGCGGCTCCGCCGCCACCGAAGCAATTGCACGAAATCGAGAGGCCTTGGCTGAATACCAGGATCTGCCCCACCGAGAAGACAAGGCAGAGGAACGCCGAGATGGCGAGGGCGCCTTCGGTGAGCACGTTGGCAACGAGGCAGATGCCGACCACGAGTTCGAGCCAGGGCAAGAGGATGGAGAGGTAGAGGCCCGGGGCGGGGCGGACGAGTTCGTAGGAATAGACGCCGGACAGGAATTCGTAGGGGAAGTGGAGCTTGGGCCAACTCGCCGTGATGAACACGATCCCGAGGGCGACGGCAATAAACTCGCTAACCGTTTTGGACTTATTCACTGGCCGCTTCCCCCTCATTTGACAACGCTTCCCATTCAACCCAGCCCGGCTTGTAGAGGCCGACGTTCGTGTAGCCCGTCTCCCACAGCTTCTTGGCCACTTGGCCGGCGTACGGGCATGAGGCGCTCTGGCAATACACGACGATGTGAGTCTCTTTCGGCACATCGCGCAGCGCCTGCGCGTAGTCCTCTTCACTGCCCGCCACGCCGAGATTGATGGCCCCGGGTATGTGTCCGGCGTTGTAGTCGGGCTCCATCCGCGCGTCGATGATGAGATCCCCCGCGTCGATGGCCCGGTTGACATCCTCGGCCGACAGCTTGGAGAGGAACGAGCCCGCGTGCCAGCCCTGAACGGCCTGAACGACGGGCCCCTGGGCCAACTGCGGGCTCTCGCGCCATACCCCCTCCGACACCAACGCGAGGGCAATCGTGACGCACAGGATGATGAGGGCCGACGAGGCGGTTGCGGCCAATCGGCGCGCCGATGCCTTGCTGGCTTTCTTGCGGCCCGGGAAGATCACCCAGCGCACCAACAGCAGCGCCGGGATGCCGATGAGCATGTAGACGTAGTCGCCGGAGAAGACATCCGTCAGGCCGACGGGTTCCTGCGAGATCGTGATCCCGTAGCCGTTCCAGTAGCCGGCCGTCAGCGTGTTCAGCGGCACCGTGGTGTTTCGCGTCGGATCGTACGCCACGGGGCGGCGATCCTCCGTCGGGAACACGACGACGTAGTGGTCGAACGGGGCTTGCTCGAGTGAAGAGCGCACGTTGAGAATGATGGGCACGCGTGTCGCCCGGAGCGAAGACAGGTTGAGGCTCTTCATGGCCCTCGTTTGCAGGCCATACTCGTGGGCGAGCCGCGCGAGATCGGCGAAGGTGCTGCCGCTCGCACTGGACAGGTACTTGGGCTGGATCAGCGACTCGATGTCGGCCTCCACCCCGTACCATTGGAAGATGGCGTACATGCAGTAGAGGCCGCAGTTGTGGGGTGAGGAAACGAAATCCTCGTCGGCCCGCGCGGGGGGCGATGCGAAGGCCAGGAGTCCGAGGAACCCTCCTGCCAGCACGAAACACAGACGCTTCTTCGGCGCGATCCTCTTCATGAAGTACATCCTGTCTGATACCAGCCCGCTACGGGGCGTCCCCCGGCCGCAATCCCGACGCTTCCTGAAGCTGGGCAATGTCCCCGTATTGCCGTGCCCCGTCCCAATCCGGATACCGTAACTGGATTTCGTCGAGGTATTCCTGTGCGCGGGCTGGATTCCCCTTGGCAACGGCCAGTCGCGCCAGATACCCGAGGGATTCCGCCGCCAAATCGGATCCGGGACACCGTTCGCCGAGTTCGGCGAAGAGGGCCTCGGCCACCTCGTCGCGCCCGGCACCCGCCGCCGACATGCCGCGCATGAAGAGGGCGATCGCCTCGTAGGCCCCGCCGGCGGTTTCCGCTTCGAGGCGCTCGAACTGCTGCATGGCCTCCTCGTAGGCTCCCGCCTCGTAGTAGTGCGTGCCGGCCCGCTTCCGCATCTCGAGGCCATGCGCCGCCTCGGCATCGCAGTATGCAGCACACTCGCGGCCAGCCGTCTCGTGATCGCCGAGTTCCTTGGAGAGAATGTCCGCGTGACACGCCAACAGCCGCTCGCGCAAGTCCTGGGGCACGGACGGATCCTCCCAGGTGCCGAGCAGGAACTTCGCCGCCACAACCGGGCGCATGTCCTCGATGAACCGATTGGCAATACTGAGCGCGTAGATGGCCCGCAGATCCGGAGGAATCGCCTGGCAACTCGCCTGGTATCGCTCGAGAAACGCCATCCGCGCCTGGTGGAGGCGGTTCTGGGCGCCCAGGGAATCCCCCAGGGAAAGCGTGAACGTCCGATTCGATTTGCCCTGCAACAGAAAGAATGCCAGCGCGGATTCCGCCCTGAACGCGTCCGAACAGTCCCATTCAGGCCAGCCTTCCGACAGGGACTCCAACTCCGAGGCAAGCCGCCCGGCGTCGCCCTGTTCCAGCGCGGGGTTGATCTCGATCAACGCCTGGATGTGCCCCGGGATCTCGTCGCCCGAGATCATGGCCTCGTACTGCTCCAGCAGCCGCGTCTTGAGGGGCGTCAGGGCCGGGCTGGTGCGAAATTCCATGCCCAGCAACAGGGGCGCCCACCACATCCCGTCCGCCATCCACTGGGCGCACAACCGGTTGTGGAGCCGATCCCCCCCGATATCGGCCCGCGCAATCCACGCCTTCATCCAGTGGCGGGCCGCTTCCTGCCCGTCGCCCCTATCGAGAAGGTAGTCGCCCTTCCGAAGCAGGGCAAAGGCCCCAACCCGCGCGCCGGGAAACTCCGCAAAAACCGCATCACATTGCCGGATTTCGGTGCCTGCGGCCCCCTTCAGCAGGTGATCCAACGCCAGGCACGCCACCCGGCTGTCCGGCGCCTGCGCAAGTACCGCCTCACACAGCGCGTCGGCCTCGGCCGGCTGGGAAGCGATGCATTCGCGGAGCGCATAGAGCCCCAACGACTCGTTTGGGAAGGCGCCGACCACCCGCCGCCGGATCCCGGCCGTGTCCTCCGAGGTTTCGCGTCCCCACAGGCCCACGAGCGTCCCGTAAGCCTCTGCGGCCTCCGGCTCTTTGCCCAACTGCCTCAAGAGGGCGGTGTTGTCGCGTACGTACGCCGCGACGGGCGCGGGAACGCCCTCCACCGCCGGCGGCATGGCGGGTTCCGGGGCGTCGTCCCGGGTGGATCCAAACAGAAGCCCGCCGATGCCAGCCAAGATGGCGAGCAGGCCCAACCCAATGATCAGGCCCGACCACCGCGTCGCCCGTGTACTCGATTCAGTCACCCTCTCGCCTCTCTTGGAAGCATGAATCCGCCCTTCGCCCGCGGCACCGGATTTTCATGGCTAAGTCATTGCGCCGAGCGGCTCAAGCCGGCCACGATGCCCCTGGGAACGCACCTCCAGGGCGGGGCTGCCTTGCCCATCGCCAACCGGAGACAGCGCCCCGGAATGGCAAGCCCCCCTCTCCGCGCCGCCGCCCGATACCGCGTCTGGCGCGGGACAGACTCAACAGCCCGGTTCGAGGCCAAGCGCTCCCCCTGGCAAGGAAAGCGCACGCCTCCCCTCGGCCTCATGTGCGCACAACGGCCATTCTTATATCGCGGCACACCCAACCCTGTCAATATCCGCCTCGAACCGTTGCGTTGCGGGGTGCGCCAGCGTCCCAGAACGTCCGGTAGCGAAGGGCGGCGCGCCCGAAGTCGTTGGCGGTGCGCAGGTTCCGCTCGGCCACTTGCACACTCACTGGGTGAGCCTTGCGCAAGCACGAACAGCGAGGCCGAGCTTGCCTCACGCGCCGCGCCCCAAGTCGCGAGATGAATTGGGAGCGTACTACTCTATTGACAGCATGGCCATCGATTCGCTAGACTCGACGTGTTCTACCAGGCGGGTAGAACGTAGTGTCCAGCGGGGCAACAAACAAGAAGGAGGGGCTAGATGTACAAAGGCATCGTATTCAAACTGGCTCTGTGTGTCGGCGTGGGGATCATCGGCTTGGTGTGTGTGGGGCCGTCGGCCCTCTCCACGGCCGAAATGGACAGCGTGATGGGCGCCTGCACCTGCGCGAACGCAACCATCAACTGCCCGGTCACGGGGATTTATGCCGCGAATTGCGCGGCAGGGAATCCGTATTCCCACTGCACCTCGCCGGGGCCGTTGACGCTGACTTGTGCGAACTGGCAGAACTGCAACTTGACGTCAGGCTGCGCGTATACCATGAGGAAGAAATGCCAGTAGACGTCTGTGATCGGACAAGGACGAGGATCGCGCGTCGCCTCAGGCGATCCAGGGGGGAACACCTCGATCGCTGATGGTGCGCAGAGGGAGCAGGATGAGTAGTCTGTTCCGCAGACTGGGCATGCTGATTCCCGCGCTGGTTTTCCTAGGCATACTGGCACAAGCGACTGACAATGCCTATGGGCAGGATTCCGAAGCGGCCGATCTGATCGGCCGCTTTCGGAGTTCTTATGACTGGTGCGGGAACGTCTCACTCAGCCTGGTGGTTGAGGGGAAGTGGGATAATGTATCCGGGGTGATCAGGCGGGAGGAGACCACCGTTCACAACGATCGGTTCGAGCGGTTCGCCGAATCGCACCTCCTGTCGTTCCGCGACTTGGAAACACAGCAGGTTGCGGACATGGTCAAGAGCCATTTCGTTTTCCTTGGGGAAGACGAGGTGGCCATGGAGTTCACCGCACCCCTCGAGCACGACGTGAATCCGGCCGGGTTCTATGCCGTGGATACCATGGCCAGGAAGAAGCTGGAGGGGGTACTCCGGGATCCGGATCGGCAAGGCGTGTTCTTCGGCACGGTGCCCATGTTCAGCAGGAAGAGCCTCCCCGATCTTCTGAGCGAGGCCACGAGCCTCGAGGTGGGTGATGACGAGGTGAACGGCGTGGCGTGCAAGGTGCTCACCGGGGAAACGCCGGACGGGATCGTGACGGTGTGGGTGGCCCCTGAACAGGGGTACATGATGCAGAAATGCCGGCTGGTGAAGGAGGCCGGCAAACACCTCGACCTCACGGGGGAGCCTTTTGACGCGTCCACCCAGTACGAGGGCGCGACACGTCCCGCGCAGACGCTGACCACCGAGATCGAATTGCTGGAGGCGGCAGATACGGAGAAAGGCGCCATACCTGTGGCCTATTCCTACGTCGCCGTGGCCGATCTTGGCGATGTGCAGACGGAATGCACCCGGGTGAGCTTCACCATCACCGACTTCGATCTGGATCCCGATTTCGAGGCGATCGGGGCGTTTGATTCACCCTTCGAGGAAGGCACGAAAGTGTCCTGCGTGGGCGATAGCGGCCGGCTGATCCACGGGTTCGTCTGGGCCGACGGAAAGGTGGTTCCTGAGGTGGACAGCGGGGCATTGGCAGCAGTATCGGAGTCTGTTGCCGCGATCAAGACGGGGAACGCCGTCGCAGCCGTTCAGGGGAGCCGGGAAGAGGCCCCGTCGACGGGCGGCGGGGCGGGCCCGGCCCAGATGCCCTATGTGCTCTTGCTCGGCGCCGGCGTCTTGTGTCTTGCTCTCGGCATGGCCTTGCGCGTAAAATCGAAGGCCCGAGGCCGGGGCGGCGTATAGGGCGATACGAGATCCGGTGAGCGCGTCCGGGGGCTTGGGGAACGGGGACGAGAGGGGTTTTGAGGCGCGCTCGGTTGCAGACGGTTTTGGCGATGGGGCTCTGTCCTGCGGACGACATCCCTCGCGACCCCCGTCTTCAACGTGGCGCAACGAAGCACCGACGGCCAGCATCGTGGGCGTCAGGAACGTGCCGCCGGCTGGCCCCGGGGAAGGGAGGGAAGATGCGTCGATTCATACGGTGTGCAGTCCTGCTGACGGCAATCCTGGTTGCGGGCCAACTCCTCGGCCACGGCTCATCCGCCGTTGCGGCAGAGAACCGAGTGGCGCTTTCCATCGGCATGATCTCGGACAGGCCGTCCGTTCCGCTCGAACACATCAACGGCGACGCCGGCCTCCCCTTCACGCTGGTTCCGGTGGTGTCGTTGCGCTCAGAGGCCTTTCCCTGGCTCACCCCCCTGCCCAGAACCATGACGCAGACGCCGGAAATCGTGAACGCCCAAGTCGGGTATAGCTGCAACGACCTTGTCCAGCTCATCGACCTCGGGCTCATCGAGCCCCTTGACGGGCTCTTCCAGGAGCTGGGAATCGATCCGAAAGAGTACTTCCTGCCCAGCGCCTATGAAGCGGTGTGTTACGATGGGCACATCTGGGCCATCCCCCACCGGGCCCAGGTGTATCTGCTCAGCGTCGACGAGCCCACCTTCAAGAGGCTCGGGCTGAGTGCGGAGGTGACGACGTGGGGGGACGTGCTCAACGCGAGCAGGAAGATCTCGCTCGAGGCGGTTGCCGACGAGCGAATCCCGGGATTCACGGAAGGGGACGTGCCCGTCGACCTCGGCGCCGCGCTCCTGGTTGATTTCATCGAGCGCGCAGAACGGGCAGGCAAGGCGACGGAACGCATCCGCTTTTTCGATCAGTTGGTTGCCGACAAAGTCCTCGAAGGCAGCCCCGGGTTCGTGGGCAAAGCCATCCGCCTCGAAACCCTCGCCACCCTCGATCCCCGACACCAGACAAGAACCTCCGCAGCACCGTCAACCGCGGCGATTGACGATCCCGGCGATGCCAAGTTCGGCAGCCTGGGCTTTCTGGAGTGCTTCGCCCTCCGCAAGAACACCGAGGCCCGGTTCGCGTTGGCAAAGGCCTTTGCCCAGTGGCTGCTCGCACCGGAGAATCAGATGGACATGGTGCACGCGTCGCGTCTCGACGTCCCCGTAAGCCGGCTGGAAATGTGTCAGCGCCACGTGCCCGTCATTCGGCCTGTACTCGAGTCAGACGACTTCAAGCGCCTGTGCCAGACGACGCCGGCGTATCAGGCCTTAGCCGATGCGGTTCGCGGGGCGGACTTCTCGACGCCCGACGAAGCGCGGGCCGCCCAGGAAGAACTCGAGGCCTATCACGGGCTCCTGACCTACGTGATTGAGTCGACGGATTTGCGCGAAGTGCTCGAACGGTTCGCCCAGGCCGAAGCCCTGTTGGCCTCGGTGTCATCGGATGCTGAGCCATCCCCTGCACCGGCAACGACGACTTCGCTGGACGAGTATTGATTGGTTTCGCGGGCCTCGTGGGCGCTGCTGCGGGGGCGGCAGTTCTTGCCGCGATGCAAGACGGATCGGGATACGCCCATGCGGGCTGCACGGGCGCTTTGCCCCGCGGGTATTCGGAGCATACGGAGTGCCGCAAACAGAGGAGGTCAAGCCGTGGCTCGCAGTGAACGGGAGAGATTCGCGGCCGGTTCCGAGGGCCGGCAATGG
>JAFGTL010000520.1 GCA_016934125.1 Candidatus Hydrogenedentota bacterium | reverse complement strand
GGCAACCAGCGCCTCCTCGGCATGGACTACTACTCGGGCGGTCACTTGACGCACGGGTATCGGCACAACATCTCGTCGATGATGTTCGACGCCTATACCTACGGCGTGAACCGCGAAACCGGCCTGCTCGACTACGATGAACTCGAGCGGATGGCCGCCGAGATCCGGCCCCTCATCTTCCTGGCCGGCTACAGCGCCTACCCCCGCGCCATCGACTTCAAACGGCTCCGCGCCATCGCCGACAAGGTGGGCGCCGTGCTCATGGTGGACATGGCCCACTTCGCCGGGCTCGTGGCCGGCGGCGTGTTCGAAGGCGACTACAACCCGGTGCGCCACGCCCACGTCGTGACGACGACGACGCACAAGACGCTGCGCGGGCCCCGGGGCGGCCTGGTGCTGTGCACGGAGGAGTTCGCGGAGTCGGTGAACAAGGGCTGCCCGCTCGTCATCGGCGGGCCGCTGCCCCATATCATCGCCGCCAAAGCCATTACGCTCACCGAGGCGAACACGCCCGCCTTCAAGACGTACGCCCGGAAGATCGCCGAGAACGCCCGGGCGTTGGCCCAGGCCTGCGTGGACGAAGGGCTGGCCGTGGCCACCGGCGGAACGGATAACCACCTCATGCTCATCGACGTGACGGGCTTCGGCATCACGGGCCGCCAGGCCGAGAGCGCGGTGCGCGAGTGCGGCATCACCTTGAACCGGAATTCGCTCCCCTACGACGCCAACGGCCCGTGGTACACGAGCGGCCTTCGCATCGGCACGCCGGCCTCGACTACGCTCGGCATGGGCCCGGAGGAGATGAAGGAGATCGCGGCGGTGCTCAAGCTCGTACTGGCGAATACGGCCCCGACCACCATCGAATCCGGCGCGAATGCCGGCCAGCAGAGCAAGGCCAAGTACACCATCGAGGCCGCGGCGCGCGACGAGGCCCGGGCGCGGATCAAGGCCCTGCTCGATCGGTTCCCGGTGTATCCACAGCTCGATCTGGCCTTCCTGCAAGAGCATTTCGGATAGCGGCCGGGCCGCCCGCCGCCTTCTCGCGGATCGAGAGGCGGGTGAGTGCGCATAGTGGGCGTTTCTGAAGAGGGGGAAACGCATCATGCTCAAGCCGCAGCAGGACGCCTTCGGCCAGATCCTGTGGGATCACCTCGAGGGCCGCACGGCCTACGAGATCGTCGAACGCGACGACGGATTCGTCGACGTGTCGTGCGGGCCGCTCCGCTACTTCTCGGCGTACGCCGAGTGGCCTGAGCACGAACGCGCGGCCATGGAATACGCCGGGGCCCGCGTGCTCGACGTGGGTTGCGGGGCGGGCCGCCATGCGCTCCATCTCCAGGAACAGGGCCGGGGCGTGCTCGGTATCGACATCTCGCCCAAGGCGATCCAGGTGTGCAAGCGCCGGGGCGTCAAGCGGGCGCGGGTGCTCAGCGTCACCGCCGTGGGCCGCCGCCTGGGCGCCTTCGACACGGTGCTCATGATGTGCAACAACTTCGGGCTCGTGGGCGGCGCGAAGCGCGCCCCGTGGCTCCTGCGCCGGTTCGCGGCCATCTGCTCGCCCGGCGCGCGCATCATCGCCAACTCCACCGATCCGGCCGCGACAGAAAACCCCTGCCACCTCCGCTACCAGCGGCACAACCGTGCCCGAGGCCGCATGCCGGGGCAACTGCGCATCCGCGTCCGATATCAGACGCAGTGTACGCCGTGGTTCGACTACCTCCTCGCCTCGCCGCGGGAAATGGAGCGGCTCGCCGCGGACACGCCGTGGCGGGTGGATCGCGTGCTCGATGCGGCCCAGGGCGGCTCGTACATCGCCATCCTCGTGCGCCGGTAGGCGGCGGCTCACACGATCCTCGTAGCGGAAACGCGCCTGTTGCGGTAGAATAACGCCGCAAACGGCCCGGCCGGCGGGTGAGGAGTCTCGTGTGGACGTCTTTCGCGAAGGCGGTGTCCGTTCGGTGGGCGTCATCGTGGCCCATCCGGACGACGAGACGCTGTGGGCCGGGGGCACCATGCTCATGCACCGCGATCGCGCGTGGCGCGTGTTTGCCCTGTGCCGCGGCAGCGATCCAGACCGTGCCCCGAAGTTCCACCGGGCCCTGGCCGCCCTCGGCGCGACAGGCGCCATTGCCGATCTCGATGACGGC
Source organism: Candidatus Hydrogenedentota bacterium (assembly GCA_016934125.1). Lineage (GTDB taxonomy): Bacteria > Hydrogenedentota > Hydrogenedentia > Hydrogenedentales > SLHB01 > JAFGTL01. The sequence goes on along the minus strand of JAFGTL010000520.1, from coordinate 2,869 downwards.
CCCGAACAAGCCCCCCTGGATGACGAAGCCGTTCGCGCCGAAGTGATCCGGCTCGTGGATGGCGCTGCCTTCGACGCCCTCGTTACCCATGGCCCCCGAGGCGAATACACCCGCCACCGAAGACACGAGGAAACCCACCGGGCCGTGGCGGGATTGTGGTGTGAAGGCCGCATCGACGCGGGGGAACTCTGGGTGTTCGCCTACGACGATGACGGCCGGCGCGCCTTGCCCCGGGCGATCCCGGGGGCACACGCCGTGGTGGCGTTGTCGCCGGAAGTCTGGGACGAGAAATACCGGGTTGTCACCGGGATTTACGGATTCGGGCCGGACAGTTGGGAGGCCAGAACCACCCCGCAGGACGAGGCGTTCTGGCGGTTCCGCACGGCCGGCGAGTATCGGCGTTGGATCGAGAAGGAGTGTCAATGCGATGAAGGTTTTGGTGCTCTATGACTATCCGCCGTCGCCCGGGGGCCTGGCCACCCAGGGCGATCTGCTCTTCCGAGGGCTGAAAGAACTGGGCGTCGAAGCGCATGCGGTTCATTTCGAGTCGGCCCAGGAGAAGGAGTGGTATTACCGGTGGTTCGAGCCGGACATCGTGCTCGGCGTGGGCTACTGGGGGCACACGCCGCACCTGATCCTCCATCCGCAGCGCTACGGCGCGCAGCCGGTGCCGTGGCTCGTGGCGGACGGCTACATCGCGAATTACCGGGAGGTGTTGAACGGCCTGCCGCTGATCCTGGTGACATCGAACTGGGTGAAAGAGACGTACGCGCGCGACGGGATCAATCCCGATTTGATCGAGGTACTGCCCGTCGGGTGCGACTCGGAGGCCTTCTGCCCGAGGCCGAGAAGCGATCCCAAGGTCGCCTGTGTCCGCGAATCGCTCGGCATCGCGCCCGAGCAGATCATGATCCTCACCGTAGGCGGCGATGCCGCGTCCAAGGGCTCCCAGGAGGTCATGCAGGCCCTGGCCCTGATTGACGCGAAGGCCCCCGACTGGAAGTACGTCTGCAAAGTGTGGCCCCAACCCCGCACCGAGGCGCAGAACCTCGCCGATCTCCAGCTCGCCAACCACCTGGGCATCGACAAGAACGTCGTGTACACCACCAACGTCGTGTCGCGGAACTTCATGCCGTATCTGATCGGGGCGTGCGACATCTACGCGGCCCCGTCGCGTCTCGAAGGGTTCGGGATGCCGCAGGTCGAGGCGGGCGCCTGCGGTAAGCCCGTTATCGGCATCCGGGCCATGGCCATGCTCGACACGCTGCGCCACGGCGAGACGGCGTTCCTCGCGGGCGTCGCCCAGGAGATCCGCATCCTCGAGGCGACGCTCGGCGAAGAGTCGGGATACGAGGAAGGGCACCGCGTCGTGTTCGAGCAGCCGCGCACCGCCGATTACCGCGCCAGCGTCTACGACATCGCCGACTACCTGCTTCAGCTCATGGAGGACGCGGAACTCCGGCGCCGCATGGGCGAGGCGGGCCGGAAACGGGCCGTCGAACTGTTCGATTACCGCGTGGTGGCGCGCCGGTTCCTGGAGATCGTCTCCAGTCGCCTCGGGATCGAGTAAGCCATGCGACGCGAAGACAGGCACATCGAGGAGACGAAGCGCGCCGCGCTCGAGGTGCTCCGGCACAACGCCCACGGCCCGTACCGCGGCCTGCCTCGAACCGCGGGCTGGGGCTATCCGGAGCCGTACACCCGCGATCTCATGATCGCCGCGTTGGGCATTCTGGCCTCGGGCGATCGGCACCTCATGGCCTCGTTGCGGCGCGTGCTCGAGACCCTCGCCCACAACCAGAGCGCCCGGGGCCATATCTCTTCGCTGGTGCACGATCCCGAGGATCGCGGCGCCAGCGATTGCACGCCGTTGTTCCTCATGGCGCTCGGCATGTACCGGCAGGTGACGGGCGAAGCGGATTTCCTCGAGGAGGCGGCGCAGAAATCGCTCACCTGGATGGATTACCAGAGCCCGAGCGACCGCGTGATCGTGTCCCAGCAGCCGACGAGCGACTGGCGCGACGAGCAGTGGGTGCTGGGCTACGGCCTCTTCGTCAACACGGTGGTCTATGCCTACCTGCGGTTCTTCGAGCAGGCCGGGAAGGCGGAGATTCTCCGGGAGCGCATGGGGCATTTCGTCGTTCGCGGCGGCTTCCAGCGCCGGCATAAGTACGAGGGCCTGGTGGTGCCTCAACAGGCGCATTTCGCCATGTGGTCGTACAAGGTGTATCGAAGCGATCGGTTCGATCTGCTCGGCAACAGCCTGGCCATTCTCTCGGGCCTGGCGTCGCCGACGCGTTCCGACGCCATCGTGAGCTGGGTCGAGGCGAAGTGCGCCGCACTTCGGGAAACCGGGTGGCTCGCCCTCGATCTCCCGCCGTGCCTGATGCCCTTCATCCGGCCGGAGGATTCCGACTGGCTCCCCCGATATGAGCAGTACAACCAGCCCGGCGAATACCACAACGGCGGCGTGTGGCCCTTCATCTGCGGGTTCTATGTCGCGGCGCTCGTGGCCGCGGGCCATCACCGCCTCGCCAAGAGGCGGCTCATGGCGTTGACGGAACTGGTTCGGGTGGCCCGTGAGAAGCCCGTGGCCTTCGGGTTCAACGAGTGGTTCCGCGCGCAGGACGGGACGCCCCAAGGGCAGGATTGGCAGACGTGGTCGGCGGCCATGTATCTGTACGCGGCGGCATGCGTCGAGCAGAACAAGGCCCTGTTCTTCTGCGATCTCGCGCCGCCCGCACGGCCGCACGAGCCCCTCGGTGAGCCGCCGCAACCCGTGCCGCCGGACGGCGCGTAGGGCCGCGCCGGTTAGTCCACGGCGCCCCAGTCGATGCCGCCGGCCACCGAAGCGCCCCGTTCGAGGAGC
>JAFGTL010000519.1 GCA_016934125.1 Candidatus Hydrogenedentota bacterium | reverse complement strand
TCGAGGCCGCACTCGCCGTCGCCCACCTCGATCTCGCGGACATCGCCGGCATCGGCATGGGCATTGCCGGGGCCGATCTCCCCGAAGACTACGACATGCTCGAACGCGAGATCTTCATTCCCCTTCTGGGCGACACGCCCCGCGCCTTCCGCAACGATTCCATGGCCGGCCTGCGCGGCGGCACGCGCAACCCCTACGGCATCGTCATCGCCTGCGGCACCGGGTGCGTGTGCGCGGGCAGGAGTCCCGGCGGCCGCGAGGCGCGTGTCGGCGGGCTGGGCGGCGAATTCGGCGACGAATGCACGGGGACGGACATCGGCCGGGCCGGGCTGCGCCGCGTCTGGCAGGCGCGGGATCGCATCATCCCGCCCACGCTGCTCACCGCCAAGTTCGTCGAACGGGCCGGCTGCCACGACGCCGAGGAGTTGTTCTACAAGCTCTACCGGCAGGAACTGGCCGAATCCGATCTCCAACCCATGGCCAAGCTCGTGTTCGACGCCGCAGTTGAAGGCGACCGCGCGGCCTGTGGTATCCTCGAAGAGGGCGGACGCTACCTTGCCGCCATGGTGAACGCGGTGGCGCGCACGCTCGACATGACGCGCGACAGCTTCGAGGTGGTCATGGCCGGCAGCGTGTTCAAGGGGAGCAGCCCGGTGCTCGCCGACGCCATGCGCACGGGCATCCACCGGGTGTGTCCGCACGCCGAGACGGTGCCGCCCATGTTCGAGCCGGTTGTGGGCGCGTTGCTGATGGGCATGGAACTGGATCTGGCGGTTTCGGAGGAGATCTACGCCAATCTGTCGCGCAACCTGCTCGCCGCCGAGCAGCGCTATCAGGTGCGGTTCCGATCGGAAATGGAGTAGGCCATGAGAGTCCGTGGAAGCCACATCGTCCTTGCGGTGTGTTTCGCTGTTGCCGCGTTCATCGTCTTCGCGATCGTTTACGAGTCCCGCCCGTCCGAGCCGGTTGACGCCGACGAAGACGTGCTGGAGGCGGCCCGCGCCCTGCGGCAGGACGGCAAGGGCAGCGTGCCCATGCTCGCCCTCGAAAGCGATGTCCTCGATTTCGGCACCGTGCCGAACGACAGGCCCACCACCAGGAACTTCATCGTCCGCAACGAAGGCCAGGTTCCCCTCCAGATCCTCAACTGGGCCTCGTCGTGCGGGGCGTGCACCCTCGCCAACATCACCGAGAGCGCCAAGAACATCCCGCCCGGTGGAGAAGGCATCGTCGAAGTCACCACCATGCCCAAGGGCATCCACGGCTTCGTGTCACGCAAGACGGTTACGCTCCAAACCAGCGATCCCCTGCGGCCCACCGCCATGTTCGAGGTGGTGTGCAGCATCGATCCCGAGTTTTCCGTCGAGCCCGAGCCCTTGGACTTCGGAGAAGTTGAGAAGGGCGTCGGCGCCGAGATGACGATGCGCATCCGCCAATTGCAGGATCAGCCCATCGAAGTCACGGGCGTCGAGCCGGGCGGCCGGGGCGAGCACTATACGCTTTCCTTCCAGCGCGTCCCGGAGAGCGAATGGGCCCAGCCCGGCAAGATGGAGCATCTCGTCAAAGTCGCCCTGCTGCCCTCCATTCCCACCGGCAAATTCTACGACAACTTCAACGTCGCAAGCACCTGCGAGCGTATTCCCCATTACCGCTGCATCATCCGCGCAGAAGTCACCTCGTTCTACACAGTCGAGCCCAACATGCTCAGCGCTATGAAGCGCGTTCAGCCGGGCCAGCAGAACGTCGCCACCGCAGTGGTGCAGTCCAATGAGGCCATCGAAGTCCTCGATCTGGCCGTGTCCGGAACCGGGCTCACTGTCAGCAGCAAACCCGGCGCCGACGAGCACAGTGTCATCATCGAATTGGGCGTTGCGCCCGACGCCGAGCCGGGCCTGATCCGTGAAGAAGTCTCGTTCACCGTCAAGGGCGGGGAACGGGCCGTGCCGCATACGGTCCGCGCGTACGCGTCGGTTGGCGACAGCGAAGGCTGACGCCCGGGAAAGGAACCGCCTCGTGTTCAGCAAGAAGCAGAATCCGGCCGGCGCGGCCAACGCAGCCGGCGCCACGCCCCAGCAACAGCAATCCGAGGGCGGCGCACAGCGCATCATGGGGCGCAACGCCTACTGCCGGATCTGCGGAGCGGATCGGCAGTTCTCGAAATGCTGGCTCCGCGTCAAGCCGGTGGCCAAGTGCTCCTGCTGCGGCACTGCGTTTGCGGATCCGGCGGCCGTGTACGCCCAGGTGCAGCCCGTGTGCCCGCGCTGCGAAGAGCCGCTCGAATCGCCCGGATTCGAGTACGGCCTCTGCGATGGATGCGGCTCGAAGTTCGAACTCGTCCAGGGCACCCGGCCTTCCCTGTTGCCGAACAAGAACCAGCGCGCCGAAATGAACAAAGTCGGGAGGTCTCGAAGTAAGTAATGGCACAGTTCAACGAATCGGATGCCCGCCGCCGCCTCGCCGACAACGGCCAGGAGCACGTGTTTCAATTCTGGAACTGCCTGAACGACGAGGGCCGCACCGTCCTCCTCGGGCAGATCGCCACCATCGACTTCCCCCTCATGAACCGCCTCATCGACGATTGGGTGCGCCACGAACCGGCCCCGGAGACCTTCCGCTCCATCGAGCCCGTGCCCACCATCCCCATCCCCGATCCGGCCCGGGCCGACGCCAAAGCCGCGTGGGACGCCGGGGAGGAGGCCCTGCGCGCCGGGCGCGTGGGCCTGCTGCTTGTCGCCGGCGGACAGGGCACGCGCCTCGGATTCAACGGGCCCAAAGGCGCCTATCCCATCGGCCCGATCACCGGCAAATCCCTGTTCGCGTTCCATGCCGAGAAGATCAAGGGCCTCCAACGCCGCTATGGGTGCGTGCTGCCGTGGTACATCATGGTGAGCGCTACCAACCACGCCGCCACGGAGGCGTTCTTCCGCGAGAACGGGTTCTTCGGCCTCAACGAGGCCGATATCCGCTTCTTCGAGCAGCGCATGGTGCCCTGCGTCGACGAGTCCGGCCGGTTCATGCTGGAAGGCCCCGGGTGCCTCGCCATGAACCCCAACGGCCACGGCGGCACCATTCCCGCCGTCGTCGAGAACGGTATCGCTCAGGATGCCCGGAACCGCGGCGTCGACACGCTCAGCTACTTCCAGGTGGACAACTGGGCCGTCCAGGTGGGCGATCCCTTCTTCATCGGCTATCACGTCCAGCGCAAGGCGGAGATGTCATCCAAGGTGCACCGGAAGAACTCGGCCCGGGAGGCCGTCGGCGTCCACTGCATCTGCGATGGCGAATACCGCACCATCGAGTATTCCGAGTTGGACATCTACCCCCAGTTGCTCGAAACGGCCGAGGACGGCAGCCTGCTGCATTTCGCCGGGAACCCCGCCATCCACATCCTCGATGTCGGTTTCATCGAGCGGGTGTGCAGCGTGTACGATCGCTTCCCGTGGCACCGCGCCCACAAGAAGATCCCGTGCGTCGACGAGGCCGGCGCGTTGATCAAGCCTGCAACGCCCAACGGCTACAAATTCGAGACGTTCATCTTCGACGCGCTCCGCTTCATCGAGCACGAGCCCGTCGCCCTCGAGATGAACCGCGTGGGGCACTACACGCCCATCAAGCAGTTCGACGGGGCCAACAGCGTGCAGGCCGCGCGCGCGGCCATGCGCGCCTACTGGGGAGGGTGGCTCGAGGCGGCCGGGGCCCGCGTCCCCCGCGACGCCTCCGGCGCCGTAACGATCGACATCGAGATCAGCCCCGAATTCGCGCTCTGGCAAGGGGATTTCGTCAAGCGCGCGGCCGGAATGGCCTTTCCGGAAGACGGCGCCATCGCCATCGCCGCTGACGGCGCGTTCGTCGCGCCATAGGCGCGCCTACACCAACAGGGACACCGCCTTGGGCAGGATCTCGAAGGCCGCGGGCAACTGGCCCGGCTGTTCGCCGTCCAGGTTCAACAGCACCTCGGCGTTCGAGCGCGCCACCACCCGCCGCGCAAGGTAGTAGCTGATCTTGTCCGCCCGTTTCAGCAGGTGGCCCCGGTAGAGCTTCGGCAGATTCACGATCGCCTCGAACCGCCCGATATCGCCGATCACGTACACCTCGAACCGGCCGCTGTCCAATCGGGCCTCGGGCGCCACGTGCATTCCGCCCCCGTAATACTGCCCGTTCGCCACGATCACGTTGTTGATCGGCCCCTCGACTGTCATGTCATCGATGTCCAGCCGGACCACCGGGTTCTTGTACGTCATCAGCGTCGAAACCACGGCGTAGAAGAACGACAGGAACCCCCCGAAGAACTTCGACGTGTCGTTTACCCGCTTCACCACCTGGCCGCCTGCGCCGAAGTCCGCCACATTGATGAAATAGCGCACCGCTTCGCCGCCCCCGTTCACCCCATGCGTCACGCAGCCCACGTCGACGAGCATGGGCTCGGCATGGGCGAGCCGCTCGAGGGCCCGGGGCCCGCGCGGCTGCCGCAGCGTCCGCGACAGATCGCCGCCCGTGCCGTAGGTGAGCAGAGCCATGTGCGCATCCGGATTCACCGGCTGCTTGCCCGACAGGAAGCCATTCAACACTTCGTTGTGCGTGCCGTCGCCGCCCACACTCACCACACGCGCGAAACCATCCTTCAACAACGCCCGCGTCAACTCCGTTGCATGGCCGGGGCGCTCCGTCTGCACCAGTTCGTAGTCGCCGAGCACGGTGCGGAGCGCGCCCGACAACCTGTCCAGGTGCTTGGCCACGCGCCCGTTGGCCGCCGCCGGGTTCGCCACGACCGCCGTCCGCGCACCCGTCACTCCGTTGTCCTTCGACACGTCCATCCGCTCTTATACCTTCACTTCCGACGACACGCCGAGCCGGGCCTCGTGGCGATCGAGCACCGGTTGCACTTCCGTTT
>JAFGTL010000518.1 GCA_016934125.1 Candidatus Hydrogenedentota bacterium | reverse complement strand
GCCGGGTAAGCTGGCCCGCCCGGAAGAGATAGGCGCCGTCTTTGAACCACGGATACAGCCGGCCGAACCACGCGGTGCTGTCTTCGTCGTCGTAGGTGGCCGGATCCAGCGTCGGAAGCAGATCGATACGGAGGGCGTCGGGGCCGACGGCCAGTCCCTTGGGATAGGCCTGCCAGAAGCCGGGCACGGCCACGGACAGCCCGGCCTGCCCCCAACGCAGCGTAGCGAGGCCGGAGGCGCGTTCCCCGTGCTCGACACGGCCGCCTCCTTCCAGGACGAAGTGGTTGTCCTTGTCCTGGAGCAGCCGGAGCCCGTCTCCGGCGACGGGGGCCAGCGCCCGGGGGTCGAGGCCCGCTTCGAGGCCATCGGCCGCGTCGAGGGCCGCCGTCACGGACAGGGAGCGGAGGGCGGCAAACGGTGGATCGGGCCGGTTGTTGTACACGGACACGTCCACCTCGAGGGCGGGCATGCCGCGCCACGCCGTGACGCAGGCGCAGTACGCCCAGCCTGTGTCGCCCTGTGCGTCGACGAAGGCGCCCGACCACCGCAGCACGAGCCGGCACGGCCCGTTCTCGTCGACGGCCAACGCGTCCGGCGCGGCCGCGGCCGCAACCCGGCCGTCATCGGTGGTCAGTTCGAGGGTAGCGCCCTCGGGAAGCGCGGCGCCGCCAGCGGCCACGCGCGTAAACAGGCCCGGGCCGTTCTTGGCCACGGAGAAGGCCAGGGCGCCGGTGCGCACCGCCCAGGCTTCGGGCGTCTCGGTGATTGTCGCCATCGCCTGCGAATCGGGCCCGGCATCGGGCCAGTCGGGCTTCGCTTCCAGCCGGTAAGCCGGCGGATCGCCGCCTACGACGGTGTCTGCCGGGAACGTGAGAGTGGCCCATTTCACGCTGCCGTCCGGCCACCGGCACGTGCAGGCCGCCTGCACCGGCACCGCCGCGCCCGCCGCGTCGAAAAGGCGCAGATCGCCGACGGTAGCGAGCGCCCCCCGCGCAAAGGGGATCCCTGCGGTGGCGGGCCAGGCCTGCCGGGCCGTCTCGCCGGGCTCAAGGATGCGCAGGGCGATGGACTGTGCCCGGGTAGGCGGCGGGAGGGGGTACGCGGCACGGAAGCGGAAGGGCGCCGACACGAGCCGCTCACCCCGCACCGCCGTCACGATACGGCCCTGGTATTCGCGTCCGGGATCGAGGGTGCCTATCCGAACATGGTGGTTGCGGCCCGCGTACACGTCCGGGCCGGTTCGGGACGAGAAGCCCTCCAGGCCGTATTCGACGTGGCCCGTCTCGACGATGGCGGTGGTCGTCCAGCAGATGTCGACGGTGCCGGGCTCGGGACACCACGTTTCGATGTACTTGAACGACGGGGCCGGGGGCAGGATGGGCTCGGCCGCGAACAGGAGGTCGTAGATCCGATAGCAGCCGACAAAGGTCTTGCAGTCGAACCGGAGCGCGTCGCCCGCCTGCGCATGGATGGGTTCACTGAAGCTATAGAGGGCCTTGCCGTTGCTCTGATCGCCGATGATGGTTCCCAGTTCCCGGCCTTTGTGCGTCACCGTGATGTGCTCGGTGCCGTCGGGATCGTCCACGAGAATCACGCCCAGGTAGAACGTGCCCGGTTTCGTGAACCGATAGGTAAACCCGTCGCCGGGCTGTTCGCCCCGAATCCGGTTCCCCTCGCTCACGAACCCGCGCCAGTCCTCCGTGTCGACGGCGCACACCGCAAACCCGCGCCCTTCGCCGCGCACCCAGTCATCGAGCCCGGGCCAAAGGGCGTTGCGCTCAACGGCTCCTCCGGCGGCCGGAAGGCTCAGGCACAGGAAGACGGTGCAGAGTGGCGAGAAGCGCGACATGCGGTTGTTCCTCATCCGGGCGGTTAGCAGCATAGCGGCATGGATTGGAGGCCCTATGGTATCGGACGGGGCGGGCGCGTGCAAGCGCCCGGGCGAGACGAAAACGCGGGATCCACGACTCCGGCCCAATATCTAGATCGAGGGAGCGGCGCGCGAAATCCACATGTTATCCACAGGGCCAGAATCAACAATTGACAAAACCCTAACAAAAATGGAATCTTCCCCTGACACAGTGTCGACACGCCGATCAAGCTGTTAACCCTTTATAATATAAGGCGTTACCCAGAGCCGCCCGCGGCTCTTTCGTGTCGGGAACGCGCCGCGTCGCCTGCGGCGTTCCCGGGATGCCCCCAGCATCCCCACAGATTATCCACAGGGGCTCGCAGGTGCCTCCGGGCCGTCCCTACACAAAATGTTGCGGTCTGGCGCGTCGCGGCGCGGGGTGTCGCGCACCCGCCGTCGCTACGGCGCCGGATCGAGCCGGCTCACGGCCAACCGGCACAGCTTCCGGGCGGGCAGTTCGAAGGCGATCCGGGTGCGCTGGCCCGCTACCTCGAAGGCGGGCCGATCCTGTGCCGCGCCACCCTCCGGCGCCAAGGCGAGCGCGTACCGGCCGGGCTTCAGCCCATACAACTCCGCCCCCATCGGGCGGGGGTCTGTGCCGAAGTGGAACAGATCCGCCTCGAACCGGCTGTCCGACGCCTCGACCACGAGCGCGGCCAGTTCGCGCGGGCGCGTCAGCCACCGCACCGCATTCAGCGGGCAGATGAGCGCGCTGCCGGGGTCGCCCGTCACCGTGGCATAGAGCAGGTGTGTCTTGGGCGCGCCGAACCCGGGCCGGCCCTCGGGAAACATGCAGTTGGGCTCGAACAGGGCGGGGAATCGCACCACCCGATCCGTGTAGCGGACTTCGCTCGTGTAGCCTTCGAAGTTGATCCGCATGGACTCGGCCGTTTGTCGCAGGGCGCCCGCAAGGGCATCGAGTTCCCCGTTCAGCCGGTAACGGAGGTAGTAGGGGCTGTCCTTCTCGAAGAGCGGATCGAACTCCGGGTTCCCGGTGAGCAGCCGGTATTTGGCCAGCACGTCCCGCAGGAATGCCATCTTCGACGCGCACCACATCCGGCTGCCCCGCTCGGGCTCCTCCGCGGGCGGGTGTTCGAGGTACTCGAGCCGGATGCGCGCCATGCTCCGGAGCGGTTCGAGGTACTTCTCGTTCCCCGTCATCACGTAGGTCAGCAGCATCGTGTCCAGCATGCCGCCCATCGAACTCGGCCACACGTAGAGCGGATCGGACGTGTGGTTCTCGGGATCCCACCACTTTTCGCCGAGGCCCCCGATACCCCCGTCGGGCCAATGGATCGCGCTCGGCACGACCCCCGCCGGCTTCCCGCGCTCGGCGCGGGCCGTCGCATCCACCCAGGTGTCCATCCACGCGGTGAACAGCTTGCCCAACTCCGCGTCACCCGTGCGCTGCCAGTAGAGTGCGACCGGCTCGAGCGCCCGCGCGTGATACACGGTATCGCACGCCCTGCGCGGATCGTCGCTGACCCTCTCCACGTTGAAGTAGGTGCTCTTGAACTGGAACTGACCCCGCTCATTGATCCCGGCCCAGAGGTCGCGCATGAGTTCAGCCAGCCGGAGCGCCCGCCGGCTCCACACCTCGTCGTCCGGATCCAGGAGCATCATGGGAAGCATGGCGTCCGACGAGTCCTCGGCGGTATGCTCGACGTCGTGGAGATACGTCGTATACCCTTTGCTCATATGGGGTTGGCTCATCAGAGCGTCCGAGAACTTCGCCTGCGCCCCCGTGATCTTCGCGTCGTCGAAGGCCGTCAGCACCGGCACCCAGAACCGCCACATCTCGCAGTCGTCGCCCCAGCCGCCCCCGTACTCCCCGTTCTCTTGGAGCCGGTGGTCGATCCACCATTCCACGATGTCGGCCAGGCGCTCGAGCCCTTCCCGTTGATACACGGCCCATTCCGGCGCGCCCGCCACGGCCTCGTACTGAATCGGCGCCGGGATCGGTTCGCCAAGGTACATCCGGATCAACCGGTTCTCGGGAAACCGCTCCCGCAACTCCTCGAACACCGGCCGGATCGCGTCGAACCGCTCCCGCCGCACGTCCGGATGGCTCCAGTATCCCCCATACTCGAGGGTCACCCATACATCCATGCGCGCCTGGTAAATCTGCGTCAAGGGATACAGCGGCGAGTCCTCCGCGATGCCGAAGTCGTACTTGCCCGACTTGCGCACGGTTTGGCCGAAGTAGTCGAGGCGGGGGCTCGTCATATACAGCTCGACCTCCGCGATGAGCCGCCCCACGTCCCTTCCCAGCGTCTTGCCCAGTTCGGGAACCGCCGCCAGCTCCCTGAGCACTGCCAGCCGCTCCGCATCCGTGTCGGCGTTGCCCGCCCGCATCACGTAATCTGCGACGGACGCCGTCGCGGGCCCTTCGCCCGCCCATGCCGCACCCACCACCGCCGCCGCACACACAACCGCCCATCCCGCCGTTCCCCGTCTGCTTCGCATGGCCCTTCTCCCCAGCCGTTGTGCCCCCTGTGTCCGCCGTCCGGGTGCCTCGCCCGCCACCGGCAGCCCGGTTCGAACCGCCGCAGCATCTCCCGCGTGGACACCATCCGAACCGAAGGAAGGCCGCCGGACGTCCTATCCCTAGCATGTCGCGCGGGCGGACACCATGTCAAGACGGGGCGCGGTGGCGAGGGCGGAGCAATACGCACCGGCCGGACGACTTCGGGGAGCCGGGGCGGACACTCACCCGGACACGGGGCATTGGATTCTGTGGCTGACGGGTGTATAGTGGTGCGTGGACAGGGTGATTCAGGGCGGTGTCTGTCCTGTTGACATTCTGTCAACGGCGCGTTGCCCGACGAGTCAGAAAAAGGAACCGGATATGGCCTACGATGAAGCCAGCCTGTCAAGCCGCCAACGCGACATGCTCGAACGGGAGGAGAACATCCTCCAGGCCGCCCAGGGCATCCTGTTGTCCGAAGGGTTCTACGACATGAGCATGGCGCGTGTCGCGGAGAAGAGCGAGTGTCCCCGGGGCACCATCTACCGCCATTTCGCGTCCCGGGAGGACATCGTCGTCGCGTTGGCCTGCCGGGCGTGGACGGAATGCCTGAGGATGCTGCGGCGCGGCGCCGAATATCCCGGCCCGTCCCGCGCGCGCATGGCGGGGGCCGCCGAAGGGTTTGCCCTGTTTTACCGCCTGTATCCGGATCAATTCGCCATGCTGGACAAGGCGAACCACACGGTTCGCGAGAAGGCCTCGCTCCACCGGATCGAGAGCCTGCGCCACGCCGAGGCGGCCTCGGCCGACATCGTCCGCTCGCTCCTGGCCGACGCCGTGCGCGCCGGCGAACTGCGCACTACCGAGTTCGACATCGAGGAGGTCGTGTTCGCCATCTCGGCACTGGCCACGGGCGGATTCGGCCTGCACCAGTCGGGATTCGTCGGGGAGGCCGTCGTGGTCGGCGATGTCATCGAGAAGACCTGGTGGGCGTTCAACATGCTCGCCGACGCCTACGGGTGGCGGCCCCTCACCCACGAACGCGACTGGGATGAAGCGCTCTCCGATGTCCGCCGCGCCGTGTTCCCGGAGGAGTCGATGCGCGCCTACGGCGAGGGCGCCTGGTATGGCACCTACAACAACGCCCCGCCCGCCCTCCGCCGCCACGGCATCGCGGCCGTCCTCACGCGAGACGATTTGCCCGAATCTTCGCCCACGCAGTGACGACACGCGGGGCCACGGCCCGTGTGCGGCTGCGCGTGCTGCGGCCGCCACGCGAGGGCGATCCGGCGGGGGCGCCACGCCTGTCCGGTTGACTTTCCTCCCGGGACGAATAACAATGCAGCGTGCAGTCTACGCCGCGGGTGCCTTCCTGGAGGGCACGCCCGGCCGCTGCGGGACTCGACAGAGGTAAGATCCTGTGCCGCGCGAGGCCAACGAGACAGAGCGAACCGCGCCGGCCGCCGCGGCCGCGCGTTCGGCATTCATCCGGCTCGTCATGCGCGCGCCGCGCCGGGTGGTCACGCTCGGCCTGCTCGCCTCGCTGGCCATTCTCGCCCCGGCGTACTTCATCGACAATGACATCTGGGCCGACGGCCTCGAACTCGCCGCCGTATGCCTGCTCGTATCGACGACGATCCTCGCACTTCACCTGGCCCGAACCGGCAAGCCGATCCGGTGGGTGGCGTACGTCGCGGCCTTCTTCGTGATCGTCTCCCAAACGGTGGATTTCACCGACGAGATCCCGTACTTCGCGGACGTGCCCCTGCTGGGGCCGTGCCCGTTCAGCCGCTTCGCTTCGCCGTTTCTGCTCGGCATGGGCGTAGCGATGCTTTTCGGTGCGTTCCACCTCGCCGTGGTCGACGGGGGCCTGGCGCGCGCCCGCCTCGTCGGCGAACGAAACCGCCTCGTCGATGAGATCCGCGAACGCAAGCGGGCCGAGGAGGACCTTCGCACACACCAGGAGCAGCTCCAGGGCCTGATGGACGTGTCGCCCACAGCCATTGGCTGGGGCGACAGCGACGGCACGGGCCGGTATGTGAACAGGAAGTTCGCCGAGTTGTTCGGCTACACACTGGACGAAACGCCCGACATGGAGGCGTGGGCGCGCGCCGTCTTTCCCGACGAATCGTACCGTCGCCGCATGCTGCTGCGGCTGAGAAGAAACTTCAGGCAGGCCCGCCTGGCCGGCGGCGACGTCGCCCCCATCGAAGCGTCTATCGTCCGCAAAGACGGCTCGACGCGCGTGATCGAGATCGCCGGTGCACTCCTCCCTCGAGGATTGCTGGCCGTATTCAATGATATCACGCAGCGGACGCGCGCGCAGGAGGAACTGGCCGCCGAGAAGGCCTTCTCCGAGACGATGCTCACCAGCCTGCCCGGCATCTTCTACATGTACAACCAGAACGGCACGCTGGTTCGCTGGAACAAGAACAAGGAAACCATCACCGGATACTCGGCCGAAGAACTGCGCCGTTTCAACGCGCTCGACTGGTTCAGCGAGGAGGACAGGGCGCGTGTGGCCCGCCACATCGCCATGGTGTTCGATGAGGGCGAGAGCCGGGTGCAGGCCGGCGTGATTGTCCGGGGCGGGGCCCGGATTCCGTTCGACTTGGTGGGCTACCGCCTCGATGCCCCGGGCGGCCCCTACCTCATCGGCCTCGGACTCGACATCACGGAGTTCGTCGAGGCGCAGCGGGCGTTGCGCGAAAGCGAGGAGCGGTTCCGGGTGCTCATCGAGAACGCGAGCGACGCCTTCTACCTCCACGACATGAGCGGCCGGCTCGTGGACGTGAATCAGCGGGCCTGCGACGACCTCGGATACACGCGGGACGAGTTGCTCGAGAAGGGCGTGTTCGACATCGAGGTGGCGAGCGAACGCCAGGATGACAAACAGGCCATCTGGGAGCGATTGGCGTCGGGCGCCCCGGTGACGATCGAGGGCCGCCACCGGCGCAAGGATGGCACCACCTTCCCGGTGGAGCTGCGGCTCAGCTTCCTCGAAGTGGCCGGCGAGCCCCTCGTGCTCGCACTCGCGCGCGACGTGTCGGCACGCAAGAAACTCGAGGAACAGCTCCGCCAGGCCCAGCGCATGGAGGCGGTGGGCCGCCTGGCCGGTGGCGTGGCCCACGATTTCAACAACGCGCTCCAGGCCATTCTCGGCTACGGCCGGCTCGCCCTCGAAGAGGCCGCGCCTGGCGGCGCGCTGCGCGAGGATCTCGAGGAGGTGGTCAAGGCGGCCAACCACGCCACGATGCTCGTCCGCCAGTTGCTTGCCTTCAGCCGGCGCCAGGTGCTCCGCCTCGAGAATCTGCGTCTCGACGAGATTGTCCACGATCTCGCCAGAATGATCGGGCGCGTCATCGGCGAAGACATCGTGCTCACCATCCGCACCTCGCCCGCGTTGCACGCGGTGCGGGCCGACCGCGGCCAGATGGAGCAGGTGCTGATGAACCTGTGCGTCAACGCCCGCGACGCCATGCCCGGCGGCGGCGAGATCGCCATCGGCGCCGAGAACGTCCGCGTCGACGACGCCTTCCGCCAGCGGCATCCCTGGGCCCAGCCCGGGGACTACGTCCTCCTCTCCGTGCGGGATACCGGATGCGGCATGGATGCCGACACGCAGGAGCGCATCTTCGAGCCTTTCTTCACCACCAAGGACGTCGGCGAAGGCACCGGACTCGGCCTCGCCACCGTCTACGGCATCGTACGCCAGCACGAAGGCATGGTGGACGTGCACAGCCAGCCGGGCCAGGGCAGCGAGTTCAGAGTCTACCTGCCCGCGGCCGAACCCGCCGAGAGAGCCCCTGCGCCCAAGCCCGCCCCACCGGTGGCCGGAGGCACCGAAACCATCCTGCTCGCCGAAGACGAAGAAAGCGTGCGCAAGGTGGCGACACGCCTCCTCGAGCGGGCCGGCTACACGGTCGTTGCCGCAGAAGACGGCGAAGAAGCGCTCCGCATCTTCGATGCCCGCGCCGACGAAATCCACTTGGCGTTCCTCGACGTGGTCATGCCCGGGCTCAGTGGCTGGGCCGTGGCCGAGCACATCCACCGCAGCCGGCCCGGCACCCCGATCCTGCTGGCCAGCGGCTACAGCGCCGACATGGACGGCAAGGATCTCGCCATGGAAGATCACATGATGCTGATCCTGAAGCCCTATCCGCGCGAGGCCCTTCTGTCGAACATCCGCCAACTCCTCGACGCCTGAGCCGGCGTCGGAAAACGCCACCCGCCTGCCCCTGCCACGCCGTGTGCCGCGCGCCCGGGCACCCCCGATCAGCCGATGGGGCGGGGCCGCTCGAGCGTTTCCCCATACATGTACATGAACACGTGTTTCGTCGCGGGCGGAGACGTGCCGTCGCCGTACGACCACAGCACGCGGAAGTCGCCCGCGCCGAGTTCGTGGTTGAGCACGGTCTTCACGTGGTTGTGGGAGTACTTCGATCCAGTGGTGCGTTGGGCGAACCGCGACCACGAGGCGCCCCGATCCGCCGAGCGCCATTCATCGATCTCGCCGCCGTCGGTGCGCGGCTGGGACGGGGTGCTCGGGCCGTAGATGCGGTAGTCGCCGGGCCCGGCGAGCACGAGGGCCGGGCCGTTGTACATGTGGCCCGTGCGGGCCACGTCGGAGAAATACCAGTAGCCGTCGGCCGCGAGCCGGCCGAATTTCCATACGCTCTTGTAGGTTTCCACCTCGGCGTCGATGAAGAGCACGTTGGGCCGGCCGTCCCCGTCCACCTGGATGTCCTTGAGCCACACGCCGTGCTGGCCGCAGTCGTAGATCTTCTCGGCCGCCTCCTCGCGAATGGGGAGTTCGTAGGGCGTGCCGTCCGAGCGGCGCCAGGTGCGGCCGCCGTCGTCCGAGGCCGCGTAGTACACGTTGTACCGCCGGGCCCAGAGGTGTTTGGCGGCGACTTCCTCGGGCGTGCCCCCGCCCAGCTTCGACCACACGAAATGCACCGTCCGCGGATAGGGCCCGGTGGCGCCCTGCGAAATCCCGTAGACGGAGGGCGACTCGCCCGTGCCGAACTGGACGAGCGTCGTGGGCGGCCCCCAGGACTCGGCGCCATCCGTCGAGATCCGGCACGCCCACCCGAGATGATGCTCGCGGTAGGTGACGAACAGTTCGCCGGGCACGAGCTGCCACGGCTGCGGATACGAGCCCGTGCCCTCGCCGACGCGCGCCCGCGGCGTCCAATCCCCGATCCCATGGGGCTTTTCCGAGCGGAGCACCGTCATCGGCTGGCCCCCGCTCGCGTATCCCCGGAACACGAACACGTAGCCGTCATCGTCGATGTGGAGCGTCGGGTTCCGGTGGGCGTTCATGTCGGGGTTCTCGCCCAGCACCACCTGGCCCGCGAAAGACTGCCCGGCGTGATCGTAGTAGCTGATATTCGGCCGGTTGGCGTGGTCGCCGAACACGAAATACGTCCGGTTCACGGCCGGGGCATACACGGCGATCGGCCGGTGCCAGGCCGAGTACGTGGCCTTGCCGCCCGCATACACGAACTGGTTGCCGGGCAGCGTGTTAGCGGTGCCGCATCCATACCAGATGCCCCGAAACGCCGGTATCGTGATCATGGTTCCTCCCGCAATGCCCCAACTGGCCTGAACTCCGCCGAGCTTACGCCCACGGCCCCGGCGAGTCAATTGCGCGAACCCGCGCCGCGAAACGGTGTCCAAGGAGTGGGAGCGTGTTATTCTGGGGCCATTGGGAGGGACACAACCATGAACGCACTGAAGAGACTCGGACTGACGCTCGCGCTGGCGGTGGCCGCGGCTGGCGCCGTGGCGGGCGCCGCGGCGGCCGAACCGGCCCTGACGATCTACAACCAGGACTTCGCCGTGGTGCGCGAAACCGTCCCCCTCGACCTCGAGGCCGGGGCGAACCGGATCGCCTTCACGGACATCACCGCCCACCTCGAACCCGATTCGGTGATGTTGCGCGATCCGGCCGGCAAGCGCGCGATCCAGATCCTCGAGCAGGACTACCGCGGCGATCCCGTGTCGCAGGGACGGCTGCTCGATCTGTACGAGGGCGAGCGGATTGGGTTCCTGGTGCAGCGCGGGGAAGAGCAGGAAGTCGTGATGGGCCGGATCGTGCGAAGCGGCTACGTGCCCCCCAACCCGGCCATGAACCGCTCCGGCTACAACTACGCCCAGCAGCAGGCCGCTCAAGCCGCGGCCGGACAACCCATTATCGAAGTCAACAACCTGCTCCGGTTCGACCTGCCCGGCGTCCCCCTGTTTCCGGCCCTCAAGGATGACACCGTGCTCAAGCCCACGCTGAACTGGGTGCTCGAGGCGGATCGGGCCGGGGCGTTGGACGCCGAGTTGTGCTACGTCACCGGCGGCATGACGTGGGAGGCCAGCTACAACCTCGTTGCCCCCGAGAAAGGCGACACCCTCGATGTCGTCGGCTGGGTGACCATGGAGAACCGGACGGGCAGGACGTTTCCGGACGCGCGAATCAAGCTCATGGCGGGCGACGTGAGCAAGATCCAGGAAGACCGCCGTTACATGGTCGGCGGGTTCCTCGCAGTGCCGAGCAGCGGCGCCGGCCTCATGCCGCCCGTCGCCGAGAAGACCTTCGACGAATACCACCTCTACACCCTCGCCCGGCCGACCACCCTCCATGACGGCGAAACCAAGCAAGTCGAGTTCATCCGCGCCGCCAAGGTCGCGTTCAACCGTTTCTACGTATACGACGGATTCAAAACGGATCAGAACCGGTATCACGGGTGGGACTCGGCCATGATCCGCAACGAACACAACTACGGCACGGGCTCGAACCCGGACGTGTGGACGATGTGCGAGTTCGCCAACACCAAAGCCAACCACCTCGGCATGCCCCTCCCGAAAGGGCGCACCCGCTTCTACCGCCGCGATGACGACAGGCAACTCGAATTCACCGGCGAGAACACCATCGATCATACGCCCCGCGACGAGACCGTCCGCGTATACGTGGGCAACGCCTTCGATCTCGCCGGCGAGCGCCGCCGCACCGATTACCTCATCGATACGGGCCGCCGCACGGCCGACGAGGCCTTCGAGATCCGGCTCCGCAACCGCAAGGACGGGCCCGTCCAGATCCGCGTCGTCGAGCACCTGTATCGCTGGCACACCTGGGAGATTCTCGCCAGCAGCGATCCCTTCGAGAAACTCGACAGCCAGCTCATCGAGTTCCGCGTCGAGGTGCCGCCCGGCGAGGAACGGATCGTCACCTACAACGTCCATTACACCTGGTGACGGTTGACGCGTCCCCGGTTTGGGCCAGGCTCCAACGCATGCGTTCCCCGGGGCCGCCCGAACCGGGGCCCCGCGAGGCTTGACAGCCTGCGCCGATTCGCCTAGAGTGCCCGCGGGGAAGGCTGACTGCATTCCTGGCGGGACGTCAGGCTCGATTCGGGGGCTCGCCCATGTAGCCGCTTGGGATCTGCAAGATCACCCCTTCCGCAAGCGCGTTGTCCCTCGCGGGAATGGCATGAATCGGAGGAGGCGGGCAATGAAATCATCTCTATTCGCAATCGGGTTGATCCTGGCGGCCCACGCCGGGGCCGCGGTGTGGTATGTCGACTGCGATGTCGCGACCTCGGGCGACGGCACCTCGTGGGCCACGGCGTTCAAAACAATCGAGGACGCCCGATACAGCGCCCTCGAGGACTCCGGCGGCGAGGTCTGGGTCGCCGAGGGCACATATACGGGGACGAACGGGGGCTTACACGCCCTCATCGACAACGTCGTGTGCGTGTCCAGCACCGTCGCGGTGTACGGGGGCTTCGCCGGCACGGAATCGACACGCGACGAGCGGGATTGGAGCACCCACGTCACGATCATCGACGCCGAGGACACGTCGGGCCGGCGCGCCGTCTTCATGGAGGGCGGCACCCTCGACGGATTCACGATTACGGGCGGCAACGCCGACGACGTCGGCTCGGAAGGCGGCTTGGGCGGCGGCGTGTATTGCGACGGCTTCGGCACCATCGCCAACTGCATCATCACGGGCAATTCGGGCGCCGAAGGCGGCGGCGGGATGTATATGACCAATAGCCAGTTCTGGGTGACCGCCTGTGTGTTCTCGAACAACTACGGCTACAACGGCGGCGGCCTCCTCGTGAGCGCGGCCGAAGCCGATCTCTTCAACTGCGTGTTCCTCGGGAACACGGCCTCCTCGGGGGGCGGGATCTGCAACAGCGGCTCGGCCCCGGCGGATTCCTACATCGTCAACTGCTCCTTCTACGGAAACTCGGCCACCAACGAGGGCGACGGAATGCTCAACTGGGACGCGTCGCCCGTCGTCCAGAACTGCATCCTCTGGGGGTCGAACGATCAGTGGTACGATCAGGGCAGCGCCGCGCCCACCGTCTCCTACTGCGACATCCAGCAGGCCTCGGGCGCGTACTCGGGCACGGGCAACATCAACGCGGATCCCCTTTTCGTGAGCGCCTCGGACCTCCGCCTCCAATCCACGTCGCCCTGCATTAACACGGCCATCGACAACACCTACACGCCCGCCGCCGACATTGCCGGAACGGCGCGCCCGAAAGACACCACCTCGGATATGGGCGCCTACGAAATGGACACCGGCTCGCTGACCGTCACCATCGAGCCGGCCGGCGCCCGCACCGCCGGCGCCCAATGGCGCGTCGACGGCGGCGCTTGGCAGAACAGCGGCGACACCGTGACGGCCCTGACGGTGGGTTCGCACACCGTCTCGTACAGCGACGTCGGCGGCTGGACGACGCCCTCCGACGACTCCGTGCCCGTCACCAGCGGTGCAACGGCCAGCACCACCGGCACCTACACCGGGCTCACCGGTTCGCTCACCGTCACCATCGAGCCGGCCGCCGCCCGCACCGCCGGCGCCCAGTGGCGCGTCGACGGCGGTTCCTGGCAGAACAGCGGCGACACCGTGTCCGGCCTGACCGCGGGCTCCCACACCGTCTCGTACAGCACCGTCACCAACTGGACGACGCCGTCCGATGAATCCGTGTCCGTGTCCGGCGGCAGCGCCGCGTCGACCACGGGCACCTACGTCGAGCACACCGGCTCGCTCACCGTCACCATCGAGCCGGCCGCCGCCCGCACCGCCGGTGCCCAGTGGCGCGTCGGCGGCGGCGCCTGGCAGAACAGCGGCGACACCGTGTCCGGCCTCTCCGTGGGCGCCCACACCGTCTCGTACAACACCGTCGGCGGCTGGACGACGCCCTCGGACGAGTCGGTGTCCATCACCAACGGCGCCACCACGAGCACCACGGGCACCTACATCGAGCACACCGGCTCGCTCACCGTCACCATCGAGCCGGCCGCCGCCCGCACCGCCGGCGCCCAGTG
>JAFGTL010000517.1 GCA_016934125.1 Candidatus Hydrogenedentota bacterium | reverse complement strand
TGGCACAACCACCACCAGGGCGGCGCCACGGGATACGCGGCCCGCACCTGCAAAGGCGCCCCCGGCGAACCCTTCAAGATCCTCGATCCGACATGGAGCGCGCGCGTCAAAGACGTGGCCGGCATCGATGTCGAGTTCGGGCAGGCATTCGCGTGGAATCCGTCAGCCGAGGGCGTCAAATCGGAGGATACCTTCATCCTGCTGCCGGATGGCACCAGCGAGATTGTGACGCCGACGACCAAGCTCCCCGAGGTGGATCTCGCCGAGGTGCTCGGCCGGAGCACCGACGTCGTGAAATCGGCCATGGCGGAGTCCTGAGCCCGGCGGCGCCGCCGCGGCTACAGCCTGGTGTGCGTCCCGTCGCAGAAGGGCGGCGTGCCCGTCCGCTTGCACGTGCACATGGCGTAATGGCGCTTCTCCTCGATCTCCACCTCGACGGGCGCCAGGCCCGTGCCCTCGTGCGAGCCATCGCACCAGGGCTGGTTCTTCGAGCGCCCGCACCGGCACCACCAATACGTGCCCGGCTCCAACTCGAGCACGATCGGCTTCTTCCCGGCCATCACAGGTTCGTCCATGCCCGGTGTCCCCTCTCTTGCCGTCAACGCCGTTCCGCGTACTTCGTCGACAGCGTCAACGCCCGCAGAATCGTCGCCGCGGCGCGCGACTTGTTCAACACGTAGAAGTGAATGCCCGCACAGCCCCCATGGGCCAGTTCCTCCACCTGCCGCGTCGCGTGATACACGCCCACGTCGAACTGCCCCTGCGGATCGTCCGCCTGCGCTTCGAGCCGGCTCAGCAGTTCCGGCGGCAGGTTTGCGCCGCAGTTTGACGAGATCCGCTGGATCTGCGTCAGGCTCGTCACCGGCAGAATGCCCGGCACGATGGGCACCTCGATGCCCATGGCCACGCAGCGATCGCGGAACCGGAAGAAATCGCTGTTGTCGTAGAACAACTGCGTGATCACCGCATCCGCGCCCGCGTCCACCTTCTGCTTCAGATAGTCCAGATCCGACTGCCGGTTCGGCGCTTCCGGATGCGTCTCCGGATACCCCGCCACCACCACGCCGAACCGCGGAAACTCGTTCCGGATCAGCGCCACCAACTCATTCGCATGCGCGAAGCCCCCCGCAACCGCCTCGAACCGCTCCTGCCCCTTCGGCGGATCGCCGCGGAGCGCGATGATGTAGTCCACACCCCGCTCCTGGGCATCGGCCAGATACGCCCGCATGTCGTCCTTCGTCAGCCCGACGCACGTCAGGTGCGCGCCCACCGGCAGCCCGAACTCGCTATGCACCCGGCTCACGATATCGAGCGTCGTGTTGCTGACCGAGCCGCCCGCCCCGTACGTACAGGTGATGTACGACGGCTGGAACGCCACCAGTTCCTTCAGATGCGTGAAGAGGGCCTCGAGGCCCGCCTCCGTCTTCGGCGGATACAGCTCGTACGAAAGCCCCAGCTTCCCCGCACCGTAGATCTCGGAAAGTTGCACGATAGAACCACCCGTTCTTCAAGAGGTTACAGCCGCCATGCCCTTGCACGGCATCCTCCATTCTAGCCCCCCCCGCCGGTTCTATCAAGACGTTCCTTCCCGCGCAAGGGCCCGTTGACGAGCCGACGGGGGCGGACTACAATGACGCGCGGTTATGCGCCATGAGGCCTTCGAGGGCGCCCGGCGTCTCCGCCTGCAATCGGGGACGGAAAGTAGAAGGGGGAGCGTGATGAAGCGAATCGGGGTGTCGCTGCTGATCGTGGTGCCGGTGTTGGCGGGGTGCGGCTCCGTGCAGAAGGAGATCGCCATCCCCAAGAGCACCATCCAGGAGATGGTGGACGCGAAGTTCCCCTACGACAAGAACGTCGTGGTCGCCCGATTCACCTTGAGGTCGCCCGAGATCTACCTCGCCGAGCCCAATATCGGCATGAAACTCGCTTACTCCGCCAACTTCCTGAGCAAGAAGATCTCGGGCACCGTCGACTTCAACGGCCAGATCGTGTACAAGGCCGAGGAAGGCGCCTTCTACCTCAGCGATTTCGATATCGTCGAGATCGCCGTCGAGCAGGCCAACTTCTCCGATCAGGCTCAACTCAAAGACGCCATCCACGAAGTCGTCAACAACTACCTCGACGGATTCCCCGTCTACCGCCTGAATCCGGACGATTTCAAACAGAATCTCAGCAAACTCCTCCTGAAAGATGTCCGCGTCCATGGCGACGATGTCATCGTCGTGCTCGGTGTGTGAGCCCTTGCCTGACTGCGCCCAACGCGATCCGGACGCATTCCCGTCCAGCGCGCTGAGGATCAAGAGGAACTGCGCCGGCTAGTAGGCGACGCGGTACCCGCGGGCCTTACCGGGGACGTCGGCCGGCACGTCCCGAAAAGGAGCAACTCGTGCGGAACGCAGAGCAAACGAACACGCGCGCCAAACGCGCCCAAGGCTGGGCCCCGGAGGCGTGTGTCCTCGTGCTGCTTCTGGCGCTCATGCCCTTCGGATGCGGCAAGGCGCCCGCCGGCACGTTGGCGGACACACGAGAGGCGTACCTTGACTTGCTTGGAATGAGGGGGGCAGGCGCCGGACAACCCTACTTCGGCCTTGTGTCTGCCTCGGGTGTGATCCCGGATCTCCCGAGCGACTCCCTGTTGGACGCATGCCAAATCAAGGCGAAGACAAAGGACGGGCTCGACACCGGTTTCTACATAGTCTCTGTAGAAGCGCTACAGGAGGCAGAAGACAGTGCGACATACAAGATCGCTTATTTCGCCGTCATCCGGGAAGAAGACGGGGTTGGCCTTCGAATCCCGAACTCCATGTGGCTCACGCTGCGAAGGTACGGGGACCAATGGGGCTGGGGACAGGCAGCGTACTTGAAGGCGCCGGGAATCGACAGTGAACAGACACAGCCGGCAAGCGACCTCCTCATGTCCGAATCCGACACAGATTCTGACGAGCACCTGACACGCGGCGTCCTGACGCGCGCCGGGAAAACCCCGTGAGCCGTTGCCGGGCCCTCATGCCTCGCGTTGACTGTGAGCCCTGGCGCCAGGATGGCGTTTGATTTTCCACCCTCAAAACCCCATAATCATCGCCGGTGTTTGAGGAACGCCCCCACTCCTGCGGGAAGCCCTGAGGGCACCCTCTCGACGAAGATACGCGATTTACCTTCTTTCCGCTCGTGCTAGCAGGGGCCGGGCGACATATGGAAAGGAGGTCGCCATGACCTGCACGCTCCCCCCGAAACCCAACGCCAGGCAACTCCGTAACGAGGCCCGCGATCTGCTCAAGGCCCATCAGCGGCTGGACGCTTCCTGCTGCGACGTGCTCCGCACCCTCCGCCAGTTCACCGCCAAGCCCGACCGCGACATCCTCGCCGCCGATCTGCGCCTGAGCCAGGTGCAGTTCGCCCTGGCCATGGCCTACGGCTTCAGCACCTGGAAAGACCTGCTCGCCTACGTCGTCCACAAGACCGAGAACAACCTCGAGGACAGCTACCTCAGCAGCGACGATCCCATCAGGCAGTCGGGCTTCGGCGGCGGCCCGGAGCGGTGGCGCCGCGA
>JAFGTL010000516.1 GCA_016934125.1 Candidatus Hydrogenedentota bacterium | reverse complement strand
TGCGGTTCACGGACTTCTATTCGGCGGCGCCATCGTGCACCCCGTCGCGGGCGGCGCTGAACACGGGCTGCTATCCGACGCGAGTCGGCCTGCCTTACGTGCTCGGCCCGGATGCGGAGATCGGCATCCATCCCGACGAATGGACGATCGCCGAGGTGCTGAAGCAGCGCGGATACGCCACGGCCTGCTTTGGCAAATGGCATCTGGGCCACCATCGGGAGTTCCTGCCGCCCCGGCACGGCTTCGACGAGTACTTCGGGCTGCCCTACTCGAACGACATGTGGCCGCAGCACCCTACGAACCGCACGTTTCCCGATCTGCCCCTCATCGAGGGCGAGCGCGTCATCGAGTACAACCCGGATCAGACGCAGTTGACGCGGCGGTATACGGAACGGGCCGTGGCCTTCATCGAAGCGAATCGGGATCGGCCGTTCTTCCTGTATGTTCCGCACAGCATGCCCCATGTGCCGCTCCACGTGTCGAAGCGGTTCAAGGGGAAGTCGAAGCAGGGGCTATACGGCGACGTGATCATGGAGATCGACTGGAGCGTCGGCGAGATCCTGTCGGCCCTGAAACGCCACGGGCTCGATGAGAACACGCTCGTCATCTTTTCGTCGGATAACGGCCCATGGCTGAGCTACGGGGATCACGCGGGCTCGGCGGGGCCGCTGCGGGAGGGCAAGGGCACGACGTTCGACGGGGGCCAGCGCGAGCCGGCCATTATGCGGTGGCCGGGCCGGATTCCGGCGGGCACGGTGTGCACCGAGTTGTGCGCCACCTTCGATATCCTGCCTACGGTGGCCGGGCTCGCCAGGGCGCCGATGCCGGGCGGGCGCGTCATTGACGGGGAGGATATCTGGCCGCTGATGGCCGGCGTGCCCGGGGCGCGTTCGCCCCACGAGGCCTTCTTCTTCCACCGGAGCGGGCGGCTCGAGGCGGTGCGAAGCGGCCGGTGGAAGCTGCATCTGGCCCACGACTACCGTAGCGTGAAGGAGCCGGGCTCGGGCGGCCTGCCGGGGCCCTACGAGAAGCGGCACACGGAACAGGCCCTGTTCGATCTGGAACACGATATCGGCGAGACGACGAACGTGGCCGATGCGCACCCGGAGGTGGTGGCCCGGCTGCTCGGGCTGATCGAGGCGTTCCGGGAGGACATCAAGGCCAATTCGCGGCCGCCGGGACGCGTGCAGGGATAGGGCCGGTGCAGGGGGGATGACTCGCGGCCCGGTTCGACTTTTGGGGGGCGAAAGGGGTATCGTACGGGGCGGTGAAACTGGCCAGGGCCGTCCTACACAATGCGCCAGGTGCGGCGGAGAGTCGCGCGGTTACGGCGAAACCAACCGAGAATTGAGAGGAATGACATGAGCGACAAACGAATCTCACGACGCTGGTTCATCATGAGTTCCGCGGCGTTAGCGGCGGGTTGCGCCAGCCGCCGGAAGCGGGGCCGGGTGATCTCGCCCAACGAGAAGCTCAACCTCGCGGCGATCGGCGCGGGCGGAAAGGGCTCGTCGGACATCGCGAGCGCAGCCGAAGGCAACAACGTGGTTGCCCTGTGCGACGTGGACGATGAGCGCGCGAAGGGCACGTTCGAGAAGTTCCCGGATGCGACGCGCTACAAGGATTTCCGGGTGATGCTCGAGAAGGAGTATCACAACATCGACGCGGTGACGATCTCGACGCCGGATCACGTGCATGCGTGCGCGGCGATGGCGGCGATGGAGTTGGGCAAGCACGTGTACGTGCAGAAGCCGTTGACGCACACGATCTACGAGGCGCGGAAGCTCACGGAGGCCGCACGGCGATACAAAGTGGCCACGCAGATGGGCAATCAGGGCCATGCCAGCGAAGGCGTCAAGCGGGTGTGCGAATGGGTGTGGGCGAACCGGATCGGGCCGATTCGAACGGTGCATATCTGGACGAACCGGCCGGTTTGGCCGCAGGCGATTCCCCGGCCGACGGAGACGCCGCCCGTGCCCGATACGCTCGATTGGGATCTGTGGCTCGGGCCGGCGCCGGAACGCCCGTACAACCCGGCCTATGCGCCGTTCAGTTGGCGGGGCTGGTGGGATTTCGGTTGCGGCGCCCTGGGCGACATGGGCTGCCATATCATGGACGCGGCGTTTACGTCATTGAAGCTCGGATATCCGACGGCCGTGTCGGCGGAATCCGAGGGGGCCAACGAGGAAACCGGGCCGACATGGTCGATTATCCACTATGAGTTCCCGGCACGCGGCGAGATGCCGCCGGTGGACGTGTACTGGTATGACGGCGGGAAGCTGCCGGCCCGGCCCGAGGGCGTGGCTGAGGACGAGAAGCTCGGCGACGGCGCCAACGGCACGCTCTTCATCGGCGACGATGGGTTGATCACCTGCGGCGAGTACAGCGGCAGCCCGCGGCTGGTGCCCTACGAGAAGCCCGACGTGCCGCGCAGCATTCCGACGTCGCCCGGCCACTACGCGGAGTGGATCAACGCGTGCAAGGGCGGCGAGCCGGCCGGCGGCAACTTCGACTATGCCGGGCCGTTCACGGAGATGGTGCTCCTCGGCAACCTGGCGATCCGGACGGGTGAGCGGGTTGAGTGGGACGGGCCCAAGATGAAGTGCACGAACCTGGCCAAGGCCAACGATCTCGTCCACATGGACTATCGGAAGGGCTGGCACCTGTAGTCTGGCAGGGGCCTCTGCCAGCGTCGCCGGGCGCGCAGAGGCCCCTCTTGTTTTCATTGACGCCTTTACAGCAGGGACAGCGAGGGGACATGGGAAACGCCTTGATCGCGCTGATGGGTATGACGTTGATGGGGGTTGCCGCGGCGGCCGACAGGGAGGCGCCGCCCGCGCCAGACAGGTGCGTCGTCTACAAGACGGTGGACGGCATCACGCTGCAGTTGCACGTGTTCGAGCCGTCGGCGGCTGCCGCGAACGCGCCCCGGCCGGCCATCGTGTTCTTCTTCGGGGGCGGCTGGCAGAACGGGAGTCCAAAGCAATTCTACCCGCACTGCCGGCATTTCGCGGAACGCGGCATGGTGGCCATGGCCGCCGAATACCGAATCAAGAACACCCACGGGACAACGCCCGTGGAGTGTGTCAAGGACGGGAAGTCGGCCGTGCGATGGATCCGGGCGCACGCCCGGGAACTGGGCGTGGATCCGGAGCGGATCGCGGCCGGCGGCGGCTCGGCGGGCGGGCACGTGGCGGCGTGCACGGGCATCATCGCGGGTTTCGAGGAAGCCGGGGAGGACACGGCCGTGTCCTCGGTGCCCGACGCGCTGGTGCTGTTCAATCCGGTGTACGACACCGTCAACCTCGAGAGACTCGCCGAGCGGTTCGGCGCGCACGTGGAGGCCTTGTCGCCATCGCATCATGTCGCGCCGGGGGCGCCGCCGGCGATCGCGTTCCACGGAACCGGAGACGCCACGGTGCCCTTTGCCCAGGCGGAACGGTTCCGCGATCTCATGACGGGGGCGGGAAACACGTGCAAACTGATCGGGTTCGAGGGCAAACCCCACGGATTCTTCAACTACCACAAGGATCCCGAGGCCTGCGCCGAAACCCTCCGCGCGGCCGACGCCTTCCTCGTCGAGCAGGGGTTCCTCGGGCCCAGAGAAGACGCGCAGTAGCCGGTGCGCTGCGGGCGCGGCCGTGATCTGGTATAATGCCTGCGGTAGCGCTGCGAAGCTTTCAGGGGCGAAGCCGTCGGGTGCCGGCTGCCGGAGTGCTCCGACACGGGAGATGCCGCGGGGCGGGCAAGCCAGATCATGCTGACGGCGACACGGGAAGGGGCTGCCGTCATGAAGAAACGACTCATGCATCTCGCGAAGTGTATTGGTGTTGCGCTTGTACTGATCTCGCCGACATATGGAGCGGCCCCCGAGGCGGGCATGGCGCCGGATGACTACGCGATCCGGGGGACGGATCCGGAACTCGTCGGATTGTGGAACAGAGTACACGAGGATCTGCGCGCTCTCCATCGCGAACTGGCGGAACAGGGCGTGATCCAGAAGAACAGGATGGCCCATGTCGAGGCCTATCGCCGGCGCCCGTTCGCTCCGGCCGACAAGCAGATCCTCCTCGACGCCGTGGCGCGTGCGCGCGTCCAGGTGCCCCACGATTGGCGCAGCATCCGCGCAGTATTCAGGCTGGGCAGTTCGATCGCCCCGGATCGGGAGCTGGCGGCGCTTGCCCGCTGGGCGATTGGCGCCGACAAGGCCCCAGTCATCTCTGAACAGCACGAAGAGGCGATGTACGATGCGATTCGTCTGCTGGGCCTGCAGGGCGATGGGGAGTCGTATTCCTTCCTTGCCGGGTGC
>JAFGTL010000515.1 GCA_016934125.1 Candidatus Hydrogenedentota bacterium | reverse complement strand
GCCATACGGCGGCGGGCCGGGCATGGTGATGAAGTGCGAGCCGGTGTTCGCGGCCGTCGAGAGCCTGCGCGGCACGAACTCGCTCGATCGGGTGATTCTGATGTCGCCCCGGGGCCGGCCGCTGACGCAGGCCATCGTGCGCGAGTTGGCCGGTGCGCCTGACGTGGTGCTCGTGTGCGGGCGGTACGAAGGCGTGGATGAGCGCGTCGGCGGCGGCCTGTGTACGGATGAGATCTCGGTAGGCGATTACGTGCTGAGCGGCGGCGAGTTGCCCGCGCTCGTGGTGATCGAGGCGGTCAGCCGGCTGCTGCCGGGCGTGGTTGGCGACTGGGAATCGGTCGTGACGGATTCGTTTTACGAGGGCATCTTGGGCCCTCCGCAGTATACGCGGCCGCCGGCGTTCCGCGGCATGGAGGTGCCGGCCGTTCTCCGGCAGGGCAACCATGCGGCCATTGAGCGGTGGCGGCGCAAGGAGGCGTTGCGCGTCACACGGACGCGGCGTCCGGATTTGCTGAAACACTGTGCCGATGCGGATCGGGAACTGCTCGATGAGATCGAGCGCGAAGACGTTCGGCCTGAAAGGGAGAAAGAGTCGTGAAAGCAGTGCAAGAACTGGCGCAGGCCCAGAAGAAACCGGAGAACGAGATCCCGAAGTTCAATATCGGCGACACCGTACGCGTTCATTTCCGCATCGTGGAAGGCGAGAAGGAGCGGACTCAAGTCTTCGAAGGCGTCGTGATCGCCCGGAAAGGCCAGGAGAGTCCGGGGGCCAAGTTCACGGTGCGGCGTGTGGCCTTCGGAGAAGGCGTAGAACGGGTGTTCCCGCTCCATTCACCGCGCCTGGTGAAAGTGGAGGTCACCCGGGAAGCCAAAGTGCGGCGGGCCAAGCTGTACTACCTCCGGGAACGCTCCGGCAAGGCCTCGCGGGTGAAGGCGAAGGAGCGCTCCTCCTCGGGCCGGAAATAACACACGACCGCATGGTATGCTGGTGGGCGGAAGAGGTCTGCCTGTGGGGCGGACAGGTGCCGCCCCCTTTCTTTGATGGAGCGCCGACGGTGAGACGAACCTTGCGGGAACTGCGTGAGACGGTATCGGCCGGGCCGCCCTACGACGCCGCCGTGATGGCCGCGCTGGCGCAAGACGAGCGCGCCGGCGCCAGGAGGCTGCATGCCGCCTGCCTGCGGCGCATCGAGCGGGCCCGCGCGCAGGACGCCCGGATGGCCGCGATGATGCGCTTCGAAGAGGAGGCCCGCCAGAACGGATTCCGGCGGATCGCGGGCGTCGACGAGGCAGGCCGCGGGCCGCTGGCCGGGCCCATCGTCGCCGCGGCCGTCGTGCTCGCCCACCCGATCCCGGGCCTCAACGATTCCAAGCAACTCACGGCCGAGCAGCGGGAATCGCTCTTCGCGTGTCTTCACCAGGATGGCCACGCCGTGGCGAAGGCCATCATTTCCGCTGAGCAGATCGATCAATGGGGCATCCAGTCCGCGAACTACGGCGCGATGGCGCGGGCCGTCGCGTTGTTAGAGCCCGCCCCGGACTTCCTTCTCGTGGACGGATTCACCATTCCCGGATGCATCGTGCCGCACCGCCGGATCGTGAAGGGCGATCGGCGTTCGCAGTCCATCGCCGCGGCCAGTGTGATCGCGAAAGTCATCCGCGATCGGATCATGATCCAACTCGACAGGCAGTATCCCGGATACGGGTTCGCGCAACACAAAGGCTACGGCACACAGGAGCATATTGACGCGATTCGGCGGTTGGGGCCGTGCCCTGCGCACCGGAAGAGCTTCGCGCCTATCGCAGAGACGGCCGACACCGGCCTCCTGTTTCAATCCGGCGGAAAGGAGCCCAACGAATGAGGACACTTGCGCTGGCCGCCCTGGTGGCGCTCACCGGCTGCATGAGCATGGCCGGCCCGTGGTCCGGGGAACGCGACGCCGGGTTGTCGCCCGAGGCCCAGGCGTACAACCACTACCTGGCCGGCGTGATCCATGAACGGAACGGGCGGTTCGAACTGGCCGCCGAGGAATACCGGAAGGCCGCGGATCGGTATCCCGACTCGCCCGGGTTGCTGCTGGAACTCACCCAGCTCTACTTCGGCTTGCAGGACTACGAGAACGCGCGCGCGGTGTGCAGCCGCGCCCTCGAACTGCGCCCCGACGACGCCAGCCTGTGGATTGTGCTCGGCATGATCCATCAGCGGCTCGAGAACTACGAGGAGATGGGCCGGGCCTTCACCAAAGCCGTGGCCCTGAATCCCCAGGATCTCCTGAGTTATGAGGCCCTCATCGTCGCCGAGCAGAAGACGAATGATATGATCGGCGTCATCGAGGTTTTCGAGCAACTGATCGAGCTTCATCCCGCGTCGGCCGAACTGCGCTATCAACTCGGCATCCGGCTGGCGCGCATCAATGACTTGGCGAACGCCCAGGCCATGCTCGAGAAGGCGCGGGAACTGAAACCATCCCTGGCCGATGCCGCCTATGCGCTGGGCGTCGTCTATCTCGCCCAGGGCGACGCGGCCAAGGCCGCGGCCGAGTTTCAGCGGTTCCTCGAGGGCGAACCCACCAACATCAACGCGCAGGAGAATCTGGCCGGCGCACTGACACGGCTCGGCCGGTACGACGAGGCGATCGCGGCGCTCGAGGGCATTCTCCAGGGCGACGAAGCGGAGCCCGTTCACTATCTGGCGCGCATGTACGTGCTGCTCCGGGCGGAACGGTTCGCGGAAGTGGCCGCCGCGGCCCCGCCGGAGGGCGCCCCGATCCTCGCTACGCTGTTGAGCGCACTCGCGCGCCAGCGTCTTGGGGAGCCCTACCGGCTCGTGCTCGATGCCCTCGACGAGGTCGAGGGGGACGTGGATGCGGAATGCCACGGACTGCTGAACGATCTGCTGTTCCTGTCCGGCGAGGAGGAAACGGCGAATTACCTCGCGGATCGGCTGACGGCCGTACGCGACGACGGCGTCCGCACGAAGCGGGTGGATCTCGTCCTCGCGCGCGCGCTCATGGCGCTCGATCGCCACGAGGAAGCCGGGGCCGTGCTCCTCTCGTCGCTGGATGAGCACGGGACGGATCTCTGGCTGCACTACGGCCTTGCCGAGGTGTACGAGGCCCTGGATGACGTCAAGGGCGTGGAGAAGCACCTCAAGGTGTGCCTGGAACTCGAACCGGACAATCCGGACACGATGAACTTCCTCGGATACATGTACGCCGAGGCCGGAATCAAGCTCGATCAGGCGGAGCGGCTCTTGAATCGGGCCCTCAGCATGGATCCCGGGAACGGATTCTACCTCGACAGCCTCGGCTGGGTGTACTACAAGAAGGGCAAGGCCCGGAAGGCCGTCGAACTCATCCGACAGGCCATTCTCGCCATGGAGTCCGACGACGCCATTCTGCGCGCCCATCTCGGCGACGCCTACCTGCTCCGGGGCGAAGTCGAGAAGGCGCTGGCGCAATGGGCGCGCGCGCTCCGGCTCGATCCGGACATCGAAGGCGTGCGCGAGCGTATCGACAGGTATCAGCCCGCCGCCAAACCGTGAGCGGGGGCGCGCCGGAATATGGCGGACACGGAGGCTGGATGTCACGAATCGCGATCGCGGCCGAACGATGCAGCCGGTGTGGCACCTGCGTCGCCGTCTGCCCGGCCCTGATCTTCGAGCGCAGCGGCCCCGCCGACGTTCCCGCGCCGGCCCACGAGTCGTTGTGCATCGCCTGCGGCCATTGCGTGGCCGCGTGCCCGGCGGACGCCATCGCGCACGCCGCGGTTCCGCCCGGCAGCGTGAGGCCTCTCCGCCTCGATCTCCTGCCGTCCACCGAACAGGTGGTCGAACTGCTCCGGCAGCGTCGCTCGATTCGCGTGTTCGACAGCCGGCCCATCGAGCGCGCCGCCCTCGACGCGGTGTTGGACGCGGCCGGGCTGGCCCCGAGCGGGCACAACATGCACAACACGGAATGCGTAGTCGTCCAGGATCCGGACATGCTGCGCCGGATCGCCGAGTTGTGCGTCGCGTACTATACCAAGGCCGCCAGGCAGCTCCGGAATCCCCTCGTGCGCATGGCGTACCGCCTGATCCTCGGGCCTGCGTACCGCAGCGCCATCGAGCTGGTTCCCGAACTCGAACTGATGCAACAGGCCGTCGAGGCCGGCCACGACATCATTCTGCGGGGGGCGCCGTGCGCCGTCATCTGCCACGCCGAGATCAACGTCCACACCCCCGAGGCGAACGCACAGCTCGCCCTGTACAATGCGACGCTGGTGGGGCAGACGCTCGGACTGGGCAGTTGTCTCCTCGGCTGGATCGTGGGCGCGTGTCTGCGCGACAAGGCCATTCCCCGCCTCCTCGGCATCCCCGACTCCCATCGTGTCTACGGCGGACTGGCCTTGGGCTATCCCAAGGTGCAGTTCTCGAAATGGATCGAGCGGAATCCGCTCAACACGACGTGGCTGTAGCCGCCGGAAGAACAGCGGCACACCGCTCGTGGTGAGGCGAGGCCGGCGCAGCCTCCGGCCCGTCGCGAGAGCTTCCGGGAGAAAGGAGCCTATCCGATGTGGACGCAGTTCATTGTCCCCGCGTTGGTGGCCTGCACCTGGGCGGCCTGGGCGGCGGCCGATGCCGGCCTCGCCGGCGAATGGCGGTTCGAGGAGGGCCGCGACAACCACATCCATGATCGCAGTGGAAACAACAACCACGGCCTGGCCGAAGGCGTCAAATGGATCGAGCTTTCCGAGAAGTACGCCCTCGAATTCGGCAAACCCGGCAGCCATGTCAACTGCGGCCGCCCCGCGGGGCTCGACCTTACCAAGGCGATCACCCTCGAAGCCTGGCTGTTCCCATCCGCCCCGGCCGCGTCCGAAACCGGCATCGCGGGCAAATCGTTCTCAAGCTACGGCCTCACGTACTACACCGACGGCAAGGCCTACTGGTATATCGGGAGCGGCGGCAACAAGTGCTCCGCGCCGCTGGCCGCCGGCGACTGGGCCCACCTCGTCGGCACCTTCGACGGAACCCGCCTGAATCTGTACGTCAACGGCGCCCTGGTGGACTCAACCGAGTCGCAATTCGCCGCGATCCCCCACGGCGGCGATTTCCTCATCGGGTGTATTGCCAAGGGCGGCCACACGGAGAGCTTCCGCGGTGTCATCGGGGCGGTTCGCGTCTATGATCGCGCCCTCTCCGAGGACGAGATCCGCGCCCAATACGCCGCCGAGGCAGCCGACTATCCCGCCCCGCCCCCGCGATACGATCGCCTCGTCGTGTGGCCCTTCTGCTACCCCGACGACGGCGCCATCATCCTCGATGCCGATTTCTCCGCCGTATACCCCATCGCCGCGACGGAACGCGTCACGGCCGAGGTGTGGGCCGCCGGGGGCCAGCAGCCGCTCCAGCGCCACGATCTGCCCCCCGTGCCGCGTTCGGGCGTCTTGCGGGAGGCGCGCATCGAGATCGGCGCCCTGCCAGCCGGCGACTACCGGCTCCGGGTGGCCGTCGAGGCCGAGGCCGGGGTGCGCGCCGAATGGGCGGAGCCCTTCACCCATCCGCAGCCCATCGCGGTGCCGGCGCCCAGCGAACGGACAGTGCCCCCCATCGCCCCGCGTCCCATCGCAACGGACTACACCGTCGAGGTGCACGACGCCGGCGGATTCACCGTCATCGTCGACGGCCAGCCCTATCCCGTCGAATCCACCTACTCGTATCCCCACGGCGGATACAACGCCCTGAGCGTGCCGGGCGCACCCGCCTCCGGGGCGGAGGCGGACTGGCAGGTGACAGCCGAGGCGGCGGGCGCGGGCCAATGCCGCGTGACGGCCCAGGGCGCCCACTATCGCGTCGAGCGACGGATCGAGCAACGCCCGGGTTGCGTCTACGTGACGGACACCTTCACGAACACCTGCGGCGCGGTGCTCGGTATTCTGCTCAGCAACCACGTTCGCGCGGACGCAATCGACGGCCTCCGCACCCAATTGCTGCCGAATCCCTCCGTGTTCCTTCACAAACCGGGCCAGGGCGTGGGCCTCGTGGCCTTGGACGACGTGTATCTCGAACAATACGCCACCTTCGATGCCGACGGCCGGTGCGGTATCCGTTCCGATCGGTTCGGCCTCGATGCCGGCGCCTCCTACGCCATCGAATGGGCCGTCTACGTCAACGGCACGGGCGACTACTACGACTTCGTCAACCAGGTGCGCCAGGACGAGGGCCTCATCCCCACCGTCGAGGGCGGGTTCGCCTTCACGGATCGCCGCGAGCCGCCCAGCGCCGAGTACGTCGCGGCCCGCGCACTCCGCTACGCGAGCATCGGCTGCCTGGGCAACGTGCCCGACGATCCCGGCCTCTCGCTCGAAGGAATCGAGTTCGCCGAGTATCCCCAGGAATGCGCCCTGCTCAAGGCCACCTTCGCCGAGACACGCCGGCGCTTCCCCGACATCAAGGTCATGTTCCACATCGCCCACAGCCTCTATACCACCAACGCGCCCACCGAGCGCTTCCCCGAATCGCGCGTCATCAACGCCGCGGGCGTCCAGACGGACTACGGCGGACAGAACGTGGACTACTACGCCAAGTATTTCAGCCAGGAGCGCGTGGACGAGGGCTACCGCTGGTATATCTTCTATCCGGCCATGGACAACCGCTTCGGAAAGGCCATGCTCGATGCCGTGGACTACATGCTCGATGAGTTGGGCGTGAACGGCATGTTCGCCGACGGATTCACCCACGGCTACGGCGGCCGGTTCACCTACGACCGATGGGATGGCCACACCGTCGAGATCGATCCCGACACGAAGACGGTGGTGCGGCAATACGCCTCCGTCAACCTGCTCGCCCAGGACGTGCTCCTCGAGGTGATCCGCCGCGTCAACGCCAAGGGCGGCATCGTCATCGCCAACAGCTATCCCGGCACGCGCACCGTCCACCGCGAGCGCATCCTTTACTGCCTCGAAACCGCGGGCGGCGGCAAGGTGTGCTCGCGGCTCCATTTCGCACCGAGCGTCATCGCCCTCGGCAATCCCGCCGATCTCGAGAGCGATCGCGACGTGTACGACGATCTCCGCGACAAACTCGACTGGGGCGGCTTGTACTTCTATTACGGCGAAAAGGTCGATGCGCCCGATACGATCGTCACCCAGATGTATCCCATCACCGTCGAAGAGATCGGCGCGGGGCTCGTGAAAGGGCGCGAACGGCTGATTACGCTCCACGCGGGCGTCTACGGCTGGCCCGGCGACGACGCGCTCCACTTCGTGTATCGCTACGACGGACGCGGCGTGCCCGTTGCCCACGCCTTCCCGACCACCGTCGACAACGCCGGCGTGCGCACCGACATCGCATTGGGTGAGAACGAAGCGGCCGTGATCAAGAAGATCCCCGTCGCGATCCGCGCGGCGTCGCCGGTGAATCTCGTCGTGGTGGAATACGGCCCGGACGGCCTCGAACTGGCCCTGAACGGCGCCGGCGACGCCGTCATTGAAGTCCGCCACGGCGCGTTCCCCGTCCGGCCAGGCGCACAGTACGCCCTGCGGGCCGGCGACAGCGAACAGGCCGTCGCCGCCGGCGCCGCCGGCCTTTCATGCACCGTGCCGCTACGCGGGCAGCTCCGGGTGCGCATCCGGCCGGCGACACAATAGGGCACCGCGCCCACATGGAAGGGGGCGTGACGGCCACAGGAGAAACGCGGCGGCACCAGGGCCTATCCCCAATGCCGCCGCGTCAAACAGAGTGTGGCCGTCAAGTCAGTCTGGCGGCCACAGAGAGGCCTAGACGCCTTGAATGAAGGCCATGCTCTTGTCGCAGGGCCACTTGTCCGGATACTTGATGAAGTCGACGTGCCCGTCCATGTACAGCACGTTCGCGCCGCCCGGGCTGTGATTGAACTCGCAGAACCCCTCGGGGCTGATCATGTCCACGCTCACCCAGTCGCCCATCACGGGAATGACGCTCTGGCCCTGGGCCGTGGCGGCGGGGTTGTTGATGTCGGTGATCATGAAGCGCTCGATGCCTTCCCGCAACCGCAGAATGGGCTGCCCCAGCAACGGGCCCGCCGTGTCTTCATACGACGCGTCGAAGTCGTACAGCACGGCCGGGCCGCCGACGAATCCGACAAAGGCGTCGAACATGTCAATCAACGCATAGTGATTCGTGGCCGCCCACGTCACGAACTGATCGACGGTTTGCACCGTATCCGGCACCTCGGGCGCGCTGTCGTCCGTCACCCCCGGGATCATCGTGTTCCACCCGAGGTAAAGATACGACGAACTGCGCTCATCCACCTCGCAGGGGTAGAAGTCCGTGTTCGGGTTGCCCGACGTCGGAACCGTGCCGCCATCCAGGCTGCCGACGACGTTCGCCAGGTTGTCCGCTTCGAAGAACGCGCTTTCCATGTCGCCCGCGCGCGAATCCGACGGGCACAGGATGATGTTGGCATCCGTGCAGTACTCGGGATACACCTGGATCATCTCGACCGTCCAGCCGCCCCACTGGGAACCGTCGCAGTTCCAGAATTCGTTCCGGGGGAACTTCTCGCCCTTCTCCTCGTTGGCGAACATTTTGAAGACGATGCCCCACTGCTTCAGGTTGTTTGCACAGCTCGCGCGGCGCGCCGCCTCCCGGGCCCG
>JAFGTL010000033.1 GCA_016934125.1 Candidatus Hydrogenedentota bacterium | reverse complement strand
GATCGTCAGGTATTCCGCGAGCGCATCCGGACGCACCGGCTTCGAGAACCGCAGCCTGAGTTCCTGGAAGTCCGGGCGGAACTCGCCCCACGTCACGTCGCGCACCCCGAGCGCGTCCGGCGGATAGCGCAACGTGCTTCCGGGCGCCCACGCGAGCGCGAGCGCGCCGGACGCATCCCTCAGGCCCTCCGTAAACCCGATGTCCACCGGCCAGGCGTCATTCCCCGCCACCTCCAACCGGAACGACGTGAGGCTCGCTTCCCCGGCGGTTGTCGTGCATGGCTCGACTGTGAACGCCACGGGCGAGCCAGGCGCCGCGCTCTCTGCGGACGCCTTTATCCACAGGTGTCTCTCGAGTGCATCCAACTCCACCGCCGTCGGGAATTGGATTCCGATGACGGTTCGCTCGGCCTTGTCCTCGATTGTCCAGAGCCGTGTCGGACGGAACGCAAACGGGGCCACCGTGAATGGCCGGCGTTCGGGATTCAACGGCGCGCCCCGAACCGACTCGATCCAGCCCGCCAACCGGGCCTCGATGAGCCGGGCGGGCGGTTTCTCCGTCAACCGGAAGGCCACGAAGTTGGCGCCTGTCTCGAAGGCCCCCACCAAGGCCGGCTCAAACACGATCGGCGGCGTGCCGCCTTCGACGGACTCCCACCGAATGGCCTCATCGAAAAACACAACGATCTGGTTCTCCAGCGTGTGGCCAGGCAAAGGCACCGTGCCGGCGACATTGACGTATCCGCCTGCCGGAGGCGGCGGCACGGCGCTCTTCTCCTCCGGCGGGGCCTCTGCGGCGGGTTCGGGCGCCGGAGGGGGCGGTTGCGGCGCCGGGGATTCCCCGGGGGACACGTCCGCGGCCTGCACCGCCGGCGCGGGCTGCACATCCTGCGCGCCGGGCTGCGCGCCAGGCCCGGGCTGGCCGCCCTGCGGCAGGATCAGGAGCACCGCCACCACCGCGGCTGTCCCGATCGCCAAGGCCGCCAGTTGAAACGTTGGATGGGTGAAGGGGTTTTCTCGGGAGGGCTTGTCGTTGTTCATGTCAGGGCGCCCCTGCCTTGGTTTTGATGCCGGATCACGTTCGAGGTCGCATACTCGGACATAGCCCGCGTCGTTCGCCCGGGCTCACTGTCCATAATACGACAGATCGGGCCTGAGTTCCCACGGGCATTCAGCGAGATGGATGTGCTTGCGCCGAGGCCCGGGACGGCCGTTCCGGACAAGGGGATTCCGGTGCCGGCAGCCTACCGTTCGAGGAGCTTCTTGAGGGGGCGGGGCCGCTCGCGCCTTCCGGCGTCGCTGCCCGGCAGCAGCCCTTTGGACTCCGAGCCGGCCTCGTCCGACGCCTCCGACGCTTCCGCGGTCAGGTTCTGCACCAACGCCTGGAGTTCGCTCAGATCGTCCCGGGCCTGCCCGAGGCT
Organism: Candidatus Hydrogenedentota bacterium; assembly: GCA_016934125.1. Lineage (GTDB taxonomy): Bacteria > Hydrogenedentota > Hydrogenedentia > Hydrogenedentales > SLHB01 > JAFGTL01. The sequence goes on along the minus strand of JAFGTL010000033.1, from coordinate 1,401 downwards.
GTCCAGCAGGTTCGAGACGGCCTCATTCGTCGACGCGCTGCTCAGGAAATCCAGCCAGGTATTCTGGCGCGCCACCATCTCTTCGAGGCGGTTCAGATCCCCTTGACTGAGCCCGAGGGCGTTCACGTCGAGCACGGCGCGTGTGAACGTCTGCCACGTCTCGATCGCCTGCAAGAGGGGGGCGCGCAGGCCGGCCAGATCGTCCACGGTGAGACCTTTGCCCGACACCGACTTCAACGCCTTGCCGAAGTCGCCCAGCGATGTGGCTACGCCCTCGAGCGCGCCCGAGATATCCGGGACGCCGTTGCGGTCCCGCAGGGCCTTGAGCGTGGCCGCGGCCTTGTCAATGTTCGACTTGGCCGTGGCCGTATCCCGCGCAGTCAGAGCATTGACGGCCGCCAGCAGCGCGGTGTTGATCGTGTCGAAATCGCCCGGCCACGCCGGATCGGCGGTATAGTGGCCCCGGTAGCTCCGGTAGGCCGTTTGCCAAACCTGGTTAAGCTCCTGGAGCGATTTCTGCAACGCGGCCGTGCCGCCCCGCGCGCCTTCCTGGGCCTTGGCCGCGTCCTGTTGGGCCTTGGTGAGGGCCTGGGCGACGCGATCGAGGCAGCGCGTAAGTTGCGGGTCGGAAACAGGTTGCGCCGTTGCGGCCGCCGCGCACTGGCACATCGAGGGAACCGAAAGCGCCGCGATCGGTATAAGGATAACGAGAGTGGTGGAGAATCGCACCGTTGATATCTCCTTTTCCATTCTCTATCCCTGAGTGAGGACGAAGGTTTCGTCGAAATCGTCCGCCCCGCTCAACACCAGGGAATACCCAAGCCCGGGCGGCGCTCAGGCCCGTCCCAACATGGAGTCCGCGCACCATGCTCTTCGTGAACCACCGGCGCCCGCTCGGCGCCATCGTATCCTGCCTGCTCCTCACCGTGGCGATGATTGGGCCCGCTGCTGCCGAAGGATACCGCACCTCGGTGGGCGACGGGGCCGACGAGATCGCCGTCGTCGTCGTCAAGGGAAGCCCGTACGAAATGGGGCGCAGCTTGGGCGAACTCGTCAAAGACGATGCCAAGGCCCTCCTGACTTCGTTCGCCACCCTCGCCTCGGCCCTGAGCGATGAATACACCGACCAGGCACTCGATGCGGCCTGGGACGCCGTGTCGCCTTACACGAACCAGCGGTTCAAGGACGAATTGCGCGGGTTCGCGGAAGGGGCCGGGATCGACGAGGCCACCGTTCGCCGCGTCCACATGATTCCCGTCGTCTCGTCCTACGCGTGCAGCGGCGTCGCGGCGTGGGGGCCCGCCACCAAGGACGGCCACCTTTACCAGATCCGCAACCTCGACTACACCATGGGCGGCGGGCTCCAGGACTACCCGCTCGTGGTTGTCTATCTTCCCGATC
>JAFGTL010000514.1 GCA_016934125.1 Candidatus Hydrogenedentota bacterium | reverse complement strand
TGAGTTCCTCGGGCAGGGCGAGGTAACGCATGAAGAGGATGCCGGCGTTGGCCAGCATGCCCATCGTTACCCCGGCCAGGAGCAGGACGGACGGCGAGAGGCGGGCCTTCCGGGTGGCCATGAAGTAGATGAGGCCCACATCGAACGCGGCGAACAGGAAGGCGATGCCTTGCACGGGCGAGAATCCGAGCAGGGAGAGGGCCAGCCCCTGCCATTGCAGGAGAATGGTGGCCGTCCACGCCCCGAATGCGCCGGCGCTGGCGATGCCGAGCGTGTAGGGCGTGGCCAAGGGGTTGCGGAGCAGGGCTTGAAACGCGCAGCCGGCCAAGGCCAGCCCGCCGCCGGCTACGAGCGCGGCGAGGGTGCGCGGGAGGCGCTGGTGCAGAAGGATGCTGAGGACGGGCGATTCGGCCGGCGAGCGCCCCTGCCGCCACTCGGCCCAGGCCCGGGCTACGCTGACGGATTCGGTGCCGGTGAACAGGCTCGACACGGCGACGGCCAGGCACGCCGCCACCAGGCACACCGTCAGGGCCGTCCTGCGCGATCCGCCCGTCATGGCACGGCCTCCGGCTCCCGGCCGGGATCGTCGGCGGTGATGAGTAGCGTGCGGGTGATGGGGTGCTGCGACACGAGGATTCGTGCCGCGTACGCCCGGGACAGAAGTCCTTCGGTGAGCACCTCGCCGGGGCGGCCCTCGGCCAGCACGCTCTCGGCCTCGGTGGACAGGAGCAGGAGCCTGTCGCAATACCGGGCAGCGAGGTTGAGATCATGGGTGACGACGGCCACGCCGAATCCGCTCGAGGCAAGCCGGCGCAGCAGCGCGAAGATCTCGATCTGATGGTGGATATCGAGAGACGACGTGGGCTCGTCGAGCAGGAGCAAATCCGGTTCCTGGGCCAGAATGCTGGCCAGCAGCACCCGCTGCCGCTCCCCGCCCGACAGCGTGAGGAAATCCCGCGAGGCGAGTTGCTCCGTCTCCGTGTCGCACATGCACCGGCGCGCCACGTCGCGATCCTGGGCGCGCAGCCCGGCCCAGGAACCCACGTGGGGATACCGGCCGAGGCACACCACCTCGAACACGGTGAGGGCGAAGGCCGGATCGACGCTTTGGGGCAGGAAGGCCAGCGTGCGCGCCCGCTCGGTGCTGCGGAAGGATGCCAGGGGCCGGCCGTCCAGCAGCACCTGGCCGTGTTGCGGCGTGAGCAGGCCGCAGAGCACGCGCAACAGGGTGCTCTTGCCGGAGCCGTTCGGCCCGACGATGCCGGTGACTTCGCCACTGCGTACCGTCGCGTCGACGCGGGTGAACACGGCCCGGCCGGCCTCGTAACTGAAGGCCAGCCCTTCTGCCTGGAGCCGGTGGCTCATGGCTCCGGGATCCTCGCCTCGGGGTGAAGCAGTGCGGCGATCCGGCGGGCGAGCATGGGCACGCGGGGCCCGGGGATCAGGGCGTAGGCCTCCGTGATGACATGCACGCGCCCTTGCGCCACGGCAGGAAGGGAGGGCAACTGCCTCCAATCGGCCACGAACCGTGCGCGTTCCTCGTCGGACAGTTCCTCGCCGGCGCGGAACTCGAGGATGACGTCCGGCGCCTCGGCGACAATCGTCTCCTTCGACGCTTCGAGATAGGCTTGATTGGCGCCGGCGTAGAGGTTGTCGCCGCCGGCCACGTCGACCACCTCGGACAGGAAACTCGGCCCCCCCACGGTGAACAGGTTGTCGAGATCGTGGCCGGGCCGGAGGCTGATGACGAGCACCGTAGGCCGGCGCCGGCCGGCCACGGCAGCGCGCACGCCGTCGAGTTCGGCAGCGATCTTCGCCCGGAGCGCGTCGGCTTCCGCCCTGCAATCGAGGGCCTCGCCCAAGGTTTCGATCCCGGCGTCGATGGTGGCCAGGCTGTCCATGTTGACATGCACCACCGGCGTGCCATTGTGCGCGGCGACATCGGAGAGTTCCTGGTTCTTGCCCTGGACGAGGATGAGGCCCGGCGCGAGGAGCGTGAGCTTCTCGAGATCCGGATTCATGTAGCCGCCGAGCCGTTCGAGCTTCGCCACCTCGGGGGGATAGGTGCAGAAGGACGTGACGCCCACGACGCGATCGCCCTGGCCGAGGGCGAACACGGTTTCGGTGATGTTAGGCGCGAAACTCACGATGCCGCCGCGGGGCGGGGGCGTCGCGGCGTCATCCGCCGGCGGGGCGCCGCATCCGGCCCATATCGCGGCGCACGCCAGCAGCATCCAGCGCCAGCCCCAAATCGATGCGTTGCGAGACCACATGAGATCCGAGATCTCCGTCGCGGTACGGCTCCGCCGCCCCCGACACGACAGCGCTGCGGAACGTCTACTGCAGCTTGGACAGCCGGGCGGTTATCTCATCGGAGAACCGCTGAATGTGTTCGAGCACGATGTCCAGCGGGGCCTTCGTCGTATCGGTGACGAGGGGCGTCAGATCCATGGCGAAGGTGAGCCCGGTGGTCACGTCGACGCCGTGGGACTCGTGATACGTGGCGTGGGCCTTGCGCCGGCCCATGGTGGCCAAGTCATACCGCTTGCCGCCGCAGATCTGCGAGTCGAACACGCCGAGCAGGGCCGCCTGAAGGTTCTCATGGGGCGTCACGTCCAAGGCCACCTTGTCCGTATCCGTCATCCAATCCAGATCGCGCCACACCTCGCAGCCGAGCAACCGCTTGGGCCGATCCGCCGCAGGCAGCGAGCGGATCGCCTCGATCAGCTTCAAGGCCACGCCGACATGGGTGTCGTGCTTGTCGGCCAGGTTGTGGGTATAGACCACGTCCGGCTTCGCGGCCGCGAGCAGGGCGGCGATATCGGCCACCGGAGCCTTGTTGGCGCCGTCTTTGATGGCCGAACTGGGATAGTCGAGGAGGGCCTGGGCGGCGTATTCGCCGACGACGGCGGCCTTCTTCTGCTCCTTGAACCGCACGGCGCGCATCATCTCGTCCGTGTAGTCTTTGTAGATGTCGTCGCGGGCGGAGCCGCTGCCGTTGGTGACGATGACGCCCGTAAACCAGCGATCATCCTGCTGGAAGCACTCGAGCACGCCCGCAAAGGCCATGATCTCCAAGTCATCCTGGTGCGCGCCGAAGGCCATGTGGGTGGTGCGCGCCAATGCGGCCGCCTCGTCCAGCCCGTCGGGCACGAACAGTTCCGCCGTATCCAGTTTGAACTTCATTCGTCTACCTTTCTTCGTTCTCGTTCCACTCGGTTGCGTCGCCTGCGGCCCCCGGGGAGGGGGGCAGGAACGGATCTACTCGATGGCCGGCAGGCTCGCGGCGGCAATGGACTGGCCGACGCGGCGGGCCTTCTCGTCGGGCAACATGACGTTGATCGACGCGGCCAACTCGGGGAACTCCGCCTCCAGCACCTCCTTGGCGCCGTTGACGATGAGATCGCCCCCCTTGCCCGAGGTGCACCGGCCGAGCACGAGCACGTGCTTCAACTCATAGAAGTCGGCGTAGTGGGCCAAGGCATAGCCCATGTAGTACCCCATGCTGCGCCAGATATTCGTGGCGCCCTCATCGCCGGCCTCGAGCTTGGCCTGCACCGCCTTGAGCCGCTCGGCGTCGGTGACGTCCGCCGGGAGATCGATGCCCGCCTTGGGCGCGAGCCGGAACACGCATTGCTGCGAGAAATAGAGCGCGCCCACGCCTTTGTCGCCCGACCACTCGTCGGCGGGCGCGTCGGGGCTGTAGTCCACCGGGGCAAAGGCCAGTTCGTTGAGCCAGCCCGTGATGTTGCCGTCCAGGGTGACGTAACCGCCCGCCTCGCTCGAGCCGAGGGCGATGCCGAGCACGCCGTTGTCCTCGAGCGACATGGAGCCCGCCAGGGCCGTCACCTCGCCGTCGTTGACGATCTCGAGGGGCACGCCCAATTCGTCGCGGATCCGGAGGAACATGCCCTTGACTTCATCGAACCGATCCTTGGGCACCCCGCGGAACAGCGACGCGATCATGGCGCGGTTGTTGATGTAGACACCCGCCGAACTCCCGCCGATGGCGTCGACGCGCGGCATCTTGGACGCGGCCGTCTTCAGCGCGGCCATGACTTCGTTGTAGTGATAGGAGGGATCGGACTGCTTGCGCGGCTCCCAGACCACCTCCTCGCTGAACACCGCCTCGCCGTCGATCACCGCCGACACCTTGCGATCAGACGCGCCCAAGTCGAACCCGATCCGGCATCCGTCCAGATGCCGGCCCAGGGGCTTCGTCGACTCCTGCTCGGGCGGCACCTCGGAGGCATCGCAGCTCACGACGGTGAACGTCTTCTCGTAGACGTCCTCGCCCATGAAGTGGTAGTCGAAGTCCTGCCTTCCGCCGTCTGCGTAACACTCCGCGATGTACGCGCCCACGCTCTTGGGGCCGCCCACGTACACCTTCCAGCCGCCCCGCTGCCACAACAAGAACTTCACGATGCGCTCGACATACATCCGGTTCGCGCCGGCCCGGGCATGGCCCTCGGGGAACACGGTGGTTTCGAAGCGGGATACCGATCCATCGGCCCGTTCCAGGCCCAACACCAGGGGCACGCCGGCGCCCGACGCGGCCACCTCTCGCTGAAACGCGCGGTTCGCCAGCACGGCGGGGCGGAACCCCGGATCCAGCGGCGGCACAAACTTCGGCTCGATAAGCGTGAAATCATTCGACATGGCTGCTCATTCCCTTTGTTCGACGCAGAGAGTACCTGGATTGAGGCTATGACTATAGCACATGTGCAGAGGGCAAAAAAAAGCCCCCCATAGGCCTGGTGTGGGGCGGGGAGGCGCAGCGCAGGCGCGTCCAGACAGCAATCACGGGCGGACGCGATGTCCGCCCGTGTGGCGAATCAAAGGAATCGGCCGGGCCGTTCAGCCTTCGATGTTCATGACGGCCGCGCCGTGCTGGTTCACCTGCGGAGGATGGAATTCCCCTTCGGCGTCAAGCTTCTGGAACAACTCCTTCCAGGTATCGCGCAGTTCCGTCATGAGCGCGACGGCTTCCTCGGCCGGGCCCGGTTCTTTCCGGATGTTGGCCTTGATCAGGAGGTGCTGGAAGTACTCGTAGAGCCGATCCAGGTTGCCCGCGACCTCGCCCGCCTTCATGTCGAGGGCGTTCCGCAACTCGCCGATGATGTCCTGGGCGCGGATGAGGTTGTTGTGCACGCCCTCGTAGCGCCCCTTCTCGAGCTGACGCTTGGCTTCCTCGGCGCGCTGAATCGCGCCGTTGAAGAGCATCACGATCAGCTTCCCCTGGGAGGCGGTCTGAACGTCGACCTTCTTGTACTCACTGAACTGCGCGGTTGAAGCGGGCATAGACTTCCTCCTTCATTCCTAGCCGAGCAGCAATCCGTACCCGGACATCATACCCGAGAGCATCGAACCCTGCGACTGATAGGCGGCGGACAACTGCTCCATGCGTGCGAACTGCGCCCGAAGCCGGTTTTCCTTCTGGGTAACCCGCTCCTCGACGCGGTCGATCTGATCGTTGAGCGACTCGATCTGCTGATCGATGATACCATTGGACTTAGCGCGCTGGTTGAGAAACCCCGACAAGCCGGTGATCTCGTCGAGATAGTCGAAAATGCGATCCGCGACGCCCGTCTCGCCGTCGTTGGCGAACAGGGCCTCGACGTTGGCCCGATCATCGCGCAACGCCTCCCGAAAGGCATCCTCGTCGAGGGTGAGTTGCGACACGCTCTCGGCGTCGAAGCTGTCGCCGGTGCTGATGCCGATATCGACGAGGCTCTTGAAGTCGCCGCTGATCCCGGACACCTGCTCGAACACGGTGGTGCGCAGGAAGGTCTCGATGATGCGGAGGGAGCCGTCGTTCTCGAGGCTGCCGCTTGCGCTGCTGAGGCTCCGGAGATCGGCGATCGCCGTGTTGAACTCGTCGATGAACTCCTGCACGTCCTCCACGACCGAATCGTCATCGCCCGATACGGTGACGGCGCTCGTGCCGACGCTGAGCAGGTTGAGCGTAACGCCGCCGATGGCGTCGGACACCTCGTTGGTGTTCCGCGTCAACGTCGCGCCGCCGTTCACGATGAACTGCGCGTCGTTGCCCGCCGCCTGCGTCGCCGTGGTCAGGTTCGTCTTGCTGAGGAAGTCGCTCGTGCCGTCCTGAAACGAAATCGTGCGGCTGCCGAGCGTCTCCGATACAACGCGGATCGTGTCCGTGGTGGTGTCGTAACTGGCCGTGACGCCCGCGTCGGAGTTGCTGATCCGGCCGAGCACGTCCGACAGGCTGTCCGTGGTCACGTCGACGGCGATGGTGACGCCGTTCACGCGGAAGCTGCCCGACTGGATGGCGCCGTTGCGGAGGTTGAGGGTGTTCAGGATGGCCGAGGGGTCGATGGCGCCGAGATTGCGCGTGCTCGTGACCTCCGTCGAGCCGCTGCCGTTGGTGGCCTGGTTCGCCCCGGTGACGTTGAGCACACTCAGGAAGTTCGAGTCGTCGTCGGTGCCGCCGAAGTTGATGATGCTGGTGTCGCCGGCGGTCTTGTTGGCGAACACGACCTTGTCCGTACCGGCGTCGTACGTCGCGGTGACGCCCGCGTCGCTGGCCGTGATCGTGGCCAGGATGCTGTTCAGATCGTCCGTCGCGGGATCGACGCTGAAGGTCACGCCATTGATGGTGAAATCGCCGGCGACAATGGAGCCGTTGATGCCGCTCGAATCGAGGGCCACGTTGGGATCGATGGGGCTGCCGAGCACATCGCTGCCCGAGGCCACGGTCGCGCTGGCCAATTGCAGCACTTCGATGTCATACGAGCCAACCACCGGATTCTGGCCCGACACCTCGCTCGTCAACACCGCCTCGTCGCTCGACGTGGACTGGTACTGATCGAAAATCGTGTCGAACCGGAAGTCCTGCACCCGGCCCCGGAGGGTGAGCAGTTGGGTGCGCAGGCTGCTGAGGGCCGTCTGCTGCGCTTCGAGGGCCCCAATCCGCCGCTGGATCCGCGTGATGGGCTGCCGCTCGAGCGTCATGAGCTGCTGGATCAGAGTATTCGTGTCCAGGCCCGTCATGAGCCCGCCGACGCTGAAGGTTCCGCTCATCGCGCCCTCCTATACGGCCGTGTCGAACATCAACCCCACAAACTCGCGCAGGCGGCGCGTGAGGTTGACGAGTTCTTCGCTCGGGACTTGGCGAATGACCTCGTGCGTACTGCGGTCGACGATGAGGGCGATCACCTGATCGGTTGCCTCATCCACGCGGAACCGCACACCGTGCGCTGCCGGCTGCAAGGCCGACTCCTCCACGGCGTGCCCGGCATCGCCGTCCGGCTTCCACTCGTCGCG
>JAFGTL010000513.1 GCA_016934125.1 Candidatus Hydrogenedentota bacterium | reverse complement strand
CGTGCCGTTGTAGACGGCGCCGCAATCGGCCATCGGGCCGTCGAAGTCGTTCCAGGGATCGCCGCGCCAGGAGTTGTAGTCCCAGTAGAACACGCCGTCGAGGCCGAGTTGGGCGGCATCCCAGGGCTTGAGGCGATGGTAGGTGTAAGGCGAGAGGCGCTTCATGAACACGGAGCAGGTATAGGCGTACACAGGCGTGCCGAGGCTGCGGTAGAGTTCGAGGAGTTCGGGGCCGCGGTAGGGGCTCCGGAGGGAGCTGAAGACGGGCACCCACACGTCGATGTAGGGGGCGAACTGCTTCACTTCGTCGACAGACTGGGCGCCGTCCATCATCAAGCGGACGTTGGGATCGATTTCGCGGATGAAGCGGGCGCCTTCGATAGACGGGGCGACGCGGTCGCCGGTGGCCTCATCCCACACCTGGACGGCGTAGTCGGCGTAGTCGAGTCCGAGGGCCTTGAGGTGGGCCACCCAGTGGGTGAAGGTGTAGCGGAACGCGCGCTGCCATTTCTCGTCCATGAACTCGAAGGGGTAGCCGGCATGCTCGATTGACGCCTTGAAGGAACGGATGACGCCGTAGGAGAACATGATCTGGCCGCCAACCTCGCGGGCGTAACGCAGTTTCGGGCGGAGTTGGGCATCCCGGGCGGCGTAATCGATGTCGCCGACGGGATTGCCCTCGTCATCAAAGTCAGGCCGGGGCATGGACGACTGGACGAGGAAGAAGTTCACTTTGTGCGCGACAAGATCGTCGAGATAACGCTCGCCGAGCTTGTATCCGCTGCTGAGAGCATAGTCCCAGTTGTACACGGCGAAATCGGCGTGCGTGGGGAGCCGGAGAGGGGGCATTTCGAGGCGGATGGCAACGGCCTTGGGGCGGGGAGCGCCCTGTAACGCAGCCGTTGCGAGGGGCTGGATGCGGAGTTCGGACTCATAGCGGCCCGGGGGCAGGTTGCGGGCGGGCAGCGTGATCCAGATCTGGCGGCTCTCGCCGGGCGGCACGTCGAGGCGGCCCGCGATGTTCAGGGGGATCAGGGGATCGGCCACAATAAGATCGCCGCGCAGTTCCTGCCAGTCGGCCACGGCCAGTTCCGGGGCGGTGCCGGGGAAGGTGACGATGTTGGCCGGGCCTTCAACGAGGGAGATGTCGTCGAGCCACACGGTGCCGGTGGCGCCGGGCCGGCCCCAGATGACGACTTCGTGGGAGGGGCTCACCCTGGGCCGTACGCCGAGGCGCACCTGGCGCCAATCGGACGTGCCCGCAATAGGGGCCGTAAAGCGGCTCCAAGTCCATCCGCTGTTGATGACACCCACCTGGACATCGGCAGAAGCCTGCTCGGACTTCACCCAGAACGACAGGGTGTACTCCTTGTCCGGATCCAAATCGATGGACTGGCGTACGGAGAGCGTGTCATCCTGGGCGGAAGCCGAGATCGCGGCGACATGGCCGCGGCCCGCCACTTCCTCCATCCGCCAGGAGGATCTATCGCCCGCGACGAAGCGCCAGTGCTCAGGCACGCCACCGGGGCCGGCGGCATCGAGGCTGCCGTTACGAAGGAGGTTCTCGGCGGCCGAGTCAATCTCGGGAATCCAATTGAGATCGGCAGCGGTGACACGGACGCGGAGAGGCTCGGGGCCCAGGTTGGTGATGACGACGTTCTCGGACTCGTATTCGTTGATCAGCGGAGTAACGGTGATGCAATTTGCGTCATCGACGCGTTCAGGCCGTTCGCCTCGCGCGAGATCAAGCCAGTTACTCTTCGTCCAGACGGGCCAGTGCATGGCGTCGAGCCGCGCGGCGTGTTCCAGCACGGCGGCGTTCAGTTTCTTGTAGGCGCCCGTATCGACGGGCACGCCGGTGGCCAGGGAGGAGGACATGGCGGCCCGAAACGCGTCGGCGGCATCCTGGGCGTCCGTGAGGGCCTCCTCGACGGCGCCACGCAACGGGCGATCCTGGCGCAGGGCGCCGAGTGTCTCGCGCCAGGCGGCCATCCGGCCTTCGAGGCGTTCGAGTCTGGGACGGGGCTCGAGCGTGCACGGGGCCACGTAACGCCAGACGGGCCTCTCCCCCACTCGCGCTTCGAGCACGACATCCCGATCACCCAAACCGACGAGATACGGGGCATCGAGGGCTTCGCCTGAGGCGACGGGGCGCGGCTCATCAATGCCGGGGAGGAGGAGTTTCGCCGTGTCGACGCCGGGCATGTCGAGTTGAAGCCGGGCGATGTTGACGCCGGGCACCTGGGCGGCCAGTTCGAGCGAATCGAGTCGAACGGGCGCGGCGGCGAACACAACCCGGCCGAAATGCTCGGGGCTGCCGAAGGACGAGCCGCGCGTGTAACCCCATGTCGAGTTCTCCTCGCGGGCGTGATCCTCACGGCAGAAGTTGGCGCCCCAAGCCTCTCCGGCTTCCGGGCATCCGCCGATATCGTCCCACGGCAAGGCGATTTCGACTGTCCAGAATGCCTCGCCCTTGTATGCGGCGGCTTTGAGACGCGGATCCCATGTCGCCTCGCCATCTTTGGCCTCGTAGGTGGTGGCAACGGTGTTCGCGATGATGTGGAACTCGGGCGCGGTATCGGACGCCTGCAGGAAGAGCTCGACGCAGTCGTCCGTCCATACCGGGCCATCGTGGGCGGTGCATTCGGCTCTGACAGCAGCCATATCGGGCTCGTCGCACCGGAATCCGACGTACAGCGCGGCCGTGTCGTAGAACACATAGGCGCGTG
>JAFGTL010000512.1 GCA_016934125.1 Candidatus Hydrogenedentota bacterium | reverse complement strand
GTGTATATGCTATTATACACCAAAAGGCGGCAAACTCACCACTTCTTGCTAAAACCCTCGCTCGTGACGCAGGCCCCCCATCGCCCGGCCTGTTGACTCAACCCCGTACTGCGAGTATCATCAAAAGCGAGAATTGTTCGATGAGTGGATGTCGGCTAGTAATGGACAGTCCTCACCTGTTCCGTCCATGGCGGTGGAAGGCTCTTGGCCGACCGCGGGACTGATACCTACTATCCGTTTGCCGAAGACGCAGTTACGGCTATGGACGCGGGCATGGATCAGGACAAGACATCCCGGCCGGTAGACAACGCCGCGACGCACGCCGGCAGTCTGCCCGGCCCAGCAGGCGCTCAGTCCGCCACCGCATCGGCCACGCCGAAGCGGGGCATGTGGCGGATGCTGCCCCCTGCCCAATCCCCGAACGCCCCTGTCACCTCGATGCCCTTCGAGCGTGAGGCGGCCTTTGTCGGCCGGCAGGAGCGGGTTGCGCAGATCCGGGGCCTCTTGGAGGCGGGCGGACGCGCCGTCCTGGCCACGAACGACGGCGCCGGCCGTGGCGTGGGCACCACCACGCTCGCCCTCGAGTACGCGTATCGTTTCGCAGCTTCCTACGGCCATGTCTGGTGGCTTCACGCCGAAGAGCCGGCGGTGCTCGCCGGCGAGTACGCGCGCCTGGCCCAGTTGCTCGAACTGCCTGAGAGCCGCAAGGGCGATCAACAGGCCATGATCGGCGCTGCACATGCCAGGCTGGCGGGCCACCGGGACTGGTTGCTCGTGTTCGACGACGTGGCCAGTGTCGAGTCGATCGATCGGTTCGTCCCCGAAACCCCGGGCGGACACATCATCTTTGTCTCGTCGGCCGGCGCCCCTGGCGAGGACGGGGCGTCTTCCCCCTGCATTCTGGTGGAGCCGTTCTCACAGGATGAGGCCGCCGACTACGTGTCCGCGCGAACCGGCCGGCGCGAAGGCGCCGAAGTCCTCCGGCTCGCGGAACTGCTGGGGTACAGGCCCCTCTCTCTGGCGATCGCCGCCGGCTGCATGTCCGTATCGGGCATGTCGTGTCGCGATTGCCGGGAGGCGATTCTCAAGCGGATGGAGTCCACCGGAGCCGATGTCGGCCCCGAACCCTCTGACGCGGCCGCCCTCCGCGCGGCCGTGCGCGTTGCCATCGACTTGGTGGCCGGCCGGCAGCCCGCTGCGCTCGATCTTACGGCCCTGCTGTCATTCCTGGGGCCGGACGCCGTTCCGCTGGCCCTTCTACGGGACGGGGCGGCCTTTCTCCCGAGGCGGCTGGGCGCGATGGTGCGGCAGGGGGGCGAACGGGATGCGGCCATTGAGTTGTTGTGCCGTTTCGGGCTGGTGCGGCGGGCCGTCGGATTCGTGTCGATGCACCGGGATGTGCAGGAGGCCGTGCGGCAGGCCCTGGGAGGGGATCAGCGGCGCGCCTGCGCGCAAACGGGCTTGCGGGTTCTGTCGCGGGCGTTCCCCTTCGAGGAGCGCTACGATCACTTCATGCCGGGCTGTGCCCAGTTGGTGGGCCACGCGCTTGCCGTGTGCCGCCATACCGAGGAACTCGGCGTTGCCCTCGACGAAACCGGCGCACTCCTGAATCAGGCGGGGCTCTACCTGCACGGGTGCGGCGAGTTCATCGAGGCGGCCGCATGCCATCGGGGCGCCGTCCGCATCGGCGAGTCCGTGCATGGGCCTGTCCATCCCAAGGAGGCGATCCGTCTCAACAACCTTGGCGCGAGCCTGCACGCCTTGGGCGATCTGGCCGCGGCCCGCGACTGCTACGAACGGGCGCTCGCCATCAGCGAGCAGGCGGGCGACGCGCCCGAGGACGCGGTGGCCATGCCTGCGCGGAACCTGTGTAACGTGCTCGTTGACATGGGCGACTACCAGGCGGCCCGCGAGGCCTATGGACGGCTCATGGACATCTACATGGCCGCACACGGCTGGAACCATCCGCTTGTCGCTGAGGTTCTGTGCGAACTGGGGCGAGTGTGGCGCGCCATCGGCCGGTTGCCCAAGGCGCGGAAATGCCTCGAAAGCGCCATCATGGCCGAGGAGGAGGCCGGCGAGCCCGGCAAGCGGGCCTTGGCCACCTACTGCAACGACCTCGGCGTGCTCCTCCTGGAACTCGACGAGCCGGCCGAGGCGGCCAAGCAGTTCCGGCGCGCCCTCCAACTCGATCAGGCCGAGTGCGGTGAACGCAGCGCGTCCGTTGCGCGCGATGCGGCGAATCTCGCCCACGCCCTCCGCCAGACGAAACACTATCCTGAGGCGCAATCGCTGCTGGAACGCGCTCTGGACATCTACGAAAATGAGGAGGGCACGGCGCCAGAACGGATCGCCCACGTACTCGGCCAGTTGGGCAAGATCCACATGGCCCGCAAGGAGTTCCGCAAGGCTGCGGGCTGTTTTGAGCGGGCCGCAACGATCCGCGAGGCCCAGTACGGCGCCGACGCCCCGGAGGTCGTCGACAATGTGCTGGCCCTGGCCCGGGCGCTCGAGGATTCCGAGGCCTATCCCGAGGCGCGAGCGCGCTTTGAACAGGCCCTCGCCATCCAGGAATCCACGCAGGGACGCGAGCACAGCAGCGTCACGTCTACGCTGAATCGCATCGGCGTCATCCTCGTCCACGAGGGCCGGGCGGCTGACGCGCTCAAGTTGTTCCAGCGTTCCCTGGCCACCGACACGGCCCTCGGGGGCACTCAGCACGTCGACGTCGCCCGTGACATGCATCACATTGGCCTCGCCCTTCACGCCTTGGGCGACGGGATCGGGGCCTTGGCCAATCTGAGCCGTGCCCTGTCGATCTACGAGGCCGCGTTCGGCAAGTCACACGCGAAGACGGTCAAGGTGGCCACCATGCTCGAGGAAATCGGGAGCGGGTAGGCGGCGCTACTCCTCCGCGGTAGAGAGTTCGGAGTAGGAGGCCCTCTCCGGCAGGGCCGGGCCGTCACTGCGGCACACCAAAAACGGCGCGGCATACCAGAGTCCCTTCGGGGCTACTGTCCACACCGACAGCAGGCCGTCGCGATCGCCCGACACGGCGAGCCCGCCTGCCGGCGCGACGTGGGCAGGCGCGGTTCCGCCGAGGCTGCGGATGCACTGGCCCGTTCGCCAGTCCCAGAGCTTGAGCGTGCCCTGGTAGCTTCCGGAGAGGACGAGATGGGGGCTGCCGCAGAAGCATACCGAGAAGACGGGGCTGTTGTGGCCCCGGAGGGTTCTCAGCCGCTCGCCCCGGGCGAGATCCCACGCGCGCACGGTCGTGTCGGCACTTCCCGATACGGCAATCCGCCGATCCGCACTGATGCATACCGAATAGACGGACTTGTTGTGCCGGGCCATCGTACGCAGGCAGCGCGCT
>JAFGTL010000511.1 GCA_016934125.1 Candidatus Hydrogenedentota bacterium | reverse complement strand
GGCTCTTTGTTTCGGGCCCCGACGCCGAGACTCACAGCCGAGGGCGGCTGTGCCACAACAGAACCGGACTGCTGTTGTGGCCGGTCTTCTGACCGTGCCACCATTCTGCTGCCCGCAAGCTGGGCTGGTGTGAAGAGCGGGTGCGGGTGGGAAACCGCACCCCAACGGGTGTGTGGCCTTCGGGCGCGTGCGCCGTGCCGGCGCTTACGAAGAACGCTGCGCGTTCTTCATGGGCACTGGCTTCCTGGGGCAGCTCCGGTGTAGCCTTTCCGGATCGGGTTTCGGGGTTGTTGTGGCACAACCACGCGCCACGCCTTGCGGCGCGCCCTCGGCTGTGGCTCTTTGTTGTCGGACTGCGGGGAAGATCGACAGGCGAGGGCACGCCGGAAGGCGCGGCGGGCGCCTGTCCCACACCAGAACCGGAATCGGAGCCGCGAAGATCGGCGGGCCACGCGCGGGCGATTACCATTTCCGGTGGGGGGCGTGGTACACTACGGGCCCGTTTTGCTGGTGTTTCTTCTGCAATCAATACAACCCATGGAGTCGATGATGGCTGACAAGAGGAAGGCGACGAATATCACGTGGCATCATGCCCAGATCACGAGGGAGGATCGGGAGCGGCAGAACGGCCACAAGGCGGTGGTGGTGTGGTTTACGGGGCTGTCGGGCTCGGGCAAGTCGACGCTGGCGCTGGCCGTCGAGGCGGCGTTGTTCGAGCAGGGATGCCGCACGTTTGTGTTGGACGGCGATAACATCCGCCACGGGCTGAACAAGGATCTCGGATTCTCGCCGGAGGATCGCGAGGAGAACATCCGGCGGATCGGCGAGGTGGCGGCGTTGTTCACCCAGGCGGGGGTCACGGCCATGACGGCCTTTATCTCGCCCTACCGGGCGGATCGCGACAAGGCCCGCGCCATGGCCGGGGAGGGCTGCTTCTTCGAGGTCTACGTGCAGTGCGACTTGGCGGTGTGCGAGGAGCGCGATCCGAAGGGCCTGTACAAGAAGGCGCGGGCGGGGGTGATTCCGGAGTTTACGGGGATCTCGGCGCCGTATGAGGAGCCCCTCAACCCAGAACTGGTGGTGGACACGGCCGCGCTGAGCGTGGAAGAGTCGGTGGCGCACGTGCTGGCTGCGTTGCGGGAGCGCGGGATCATCTCCTGAGGGCCGGCCGGGAGCGGCGCACGGGATGGCGCGTGGCGGGATGTGGCGCGAGTGGACCCCTAGATTTGCCCATCTTGGGCCGTTAACCGGCCCCAAAACCACAATATATTGCGATCGACCAGCCGCTGTGGTACAATGACCCGTTGAACTAGGGGAAGAACTATGCGCTTCGGCAAACGAAACAAAAGCCCTCTTGTATGGGGACGTCGCGCCAAGGCGGCTTCGGAAGAAACGTCGTTTGAGCCGGTGGCCTCTGAGGAACGCAGCGCGTTGCTGTCGGGCGAGGCCGACACCGATGCACCGGCGGCCGAGGAAGAGCGGACGGTGTCGGGCGATCCGACGCAGCGGTTGCTCACGGTCCTGGGCCGGTTCGAGCGGGAAATGCTTCGCGGCAAGGAGGGCGCTGCCCAGGACGCGTGGTCTGACGCGGCCATGCGCCAACTCATCCACGCCGTCGAGATCGCCGTGCCTCAGGGCTGGCAGGACATGGTCGAGGCGCTCACCGAGACGGGCCGCATCCTGCAGACGTACGAGGACAGCCAGCGCGCCAACGAGTGCCTGCCGTTCTTGACGGACAGTTACGAGATCCTGTGCCTCATGGTGGGCGATCTCATCGTGGATAAGGTGCGTTCGGGCGTCATGCGGAAATGGCGGGATCGGTATGAGCGGGCTCTCGAGGATCTGGCCGCGGCAGGGTTGACGCTGGTGTCCGACGACGAGTCGGGCGGCCAGCAACCCGCCCAATCCGCCTATGAAGCACCTGCGCCTCCGCTCCCGTCCGCGGAGCCCGAGTCTCCTTTCGCGTTGGATGCCGGGGGATTCCCGGCGGACGACGACGAGGTGGATCTGCCGTCGCTCGACGAGCTAACCATGCCGGGGCCCGGGGCTGAAGCCCCGGCCGCCGGCGCGCCGGCGGCTGCCGGGCCTGCGGCCGCTGCGCCGGAAGCCATGGAGCCGGAAGCCGTGGAGCCGGAGGCCATGGAGCCGGAAGCCGTGGAGCCGGAGGCCGCGCAGGCCGCGGAAGACGAAGACGGCGGCGACGATGAGCCCATCGACGAGGCGTTGCTGGATCTCGAGTGGCCTGGCGCCGCGCCGAAGCAGATGGACGCCGCGGCGCAGGGGCCTGTTGCGGAACCCGCGGCACCGCCCGCTCAGGAGGCGGCCCGTTCGCCACTGGCAGAGACGCTCGATGCGCTGTGTGAAGGGCTGGCGCGGATTGAGGCCAACCCGGAGGGGAATCTGGCCGGGACGGGCGTGTCGATGGATCAGGCGCTTGTGTCGCTGGAATCGCACGCGGAGGATGCGGGGCGCGTGAGTGCGGCGGAGGCCTGCCGCCGGATGCAGGACATGTGCCGGCAAGTGGCGACAGAGCGTACGGTAGCGCCAAGCGATCGATTCTTCGAGCTGGCCTACGCGTTCTGCGGGGCCTATGCGGAAGCGTGTGAACAACAGGACGCGGCGGCCGTCGATCGATGGCTCGACGAGTGCAGTCCGTTCCTGAAGGAGATGTCCGGGGCGGCCCGGACGCCTGCCGTGGAGGCGGAAGAGCCCTCGCAGGAAGAGGCTGCCGTGGCTGAGCCCGTGGATGAAGCGATAAGCGAGCCGGTGGGCGCGCCACTGGCTGAGCCGGAGGAGGCCGCCCCGGCCGACGAGGAAGCGGCCGCCGGAGTGCCCGCGGAAGCGGCGCCGGCGCAGGGCGGTTCGCCGCAGGCGTTGCTCGAGACGGCGCGCACGGCCGCGTCGCAGGGCAATGCGGCCGAAGCCAAGGCGTTTGCGCTGGAGGCGGCGGCCTACATCGCCCGCGCGCAGGCGGATGATGCGGAGGCGCGCGTCAAGCAGGCCGAGGCGCGGTTGAGCGAGGGCGCGGCGGCCATCGAGGCGACGCTCGAGCAGGTGCGCAAGGCGGAGCAGGATGTGAGCGACGCAGAGCGGGCCGCCGAGGAAGCCCGGGCACGGGCGGAAGAGCGGAAGGCCCAGTCCACCGAGGCCTCGGAGCGCCTGACGCAGGCCCAGGAGCAGGTGGGCGACATCGAGGAGCGTCTGCGTCGGCTTCAAGAGGAACGGGAGCAGGCGGTTCAGCGCGAGGCGGACGCGCAGGCGGGGTTGGCGAGCGCGCGCGAGGAGGAGGAGGCCGCCCAGGCCGCGTACGACGAACGGAGCGAGTTGGAGCGTCAGGCGCGCGTGCGGCTTGAGGACGCGCGGCAGCACGTGAAGGCGTTGCAGCGGAAACGGGCGGACATCGAGTCCGCCATGGAGCGGGCGCGGGAAGCGCTGACGCGGCAACGGGCGTCAGTGGCCGATATCGAGAGAACGATCCAGGAGGTGCGGAGCGCGGAAACCGGCGACGGGCTGAATCCGGACGATCTGCTGTTCTGAGTCCAGCCGGACGGCAGCCTCCGCCTCCCGATCGGTGCGTCCGAGGAAGGAACCAGGCAGGATCACCTGCAGGGCGAAGGGTATGGCAGTGCGAAGCAGGGGAGACATCGTCGGTGTCGTCGATCTCGGCTCCCGGGAGATCCGGGTGCTCATCGGGCGCCGCGAGGACGGGGGCGCCATCCAGATCGTCGGGCACGGCACCGCGCCGGGCCGCGGTTCAGTCTCCCAAGGGGTGATTCAGGATCGGAACGCGGCGCAACTGGCGCTGAAGCGGGCGTTGGCGGATGCGGAGAAGGAAGCGCGGACGCGGGTGACGAGTCTGTTCTGCGGGGTGAACGGGCGGAACGTGGAGACGTTCATCCGGGAAGGCCAGGCCCGGCTCGAGCATGAAGTGGTGAGCGAGGCGCACCTCGATGAGGCGCGCGACATCGCGTCGCGCGACATCCTGGCGGCGGGCAAGAAGATCACGTCGTCGATCACGGCCCAGGAGTGGTACGTGGACGACATGCGGGTGGTCGATCCCACCGGGATCCGGGGGCAGGTGCTCCGGACGCGCGTCCACTTCGCGCGGCTGCCCGCGGTGATCCAGGACAACATCCGCCAGTGCATCGAGTCGCAGCACCGGGAACTCGAGGACGCGATCTTCGCGCCGCTGGCCGCGTCGCTCGGCTGCCTTACGCCGGAGGACATGGAACTGGGGGTGGCCGTGCTCGACATGGGCCGGAGCACCACCGGGCTGGCGGTGTTCCGGGACCACGGGATCCTGGGCACGCACTGCTTCGAGTGGGGCGGCTACCACATCACGCGCGATGTGGCGGCCGGGCTCCAGGTGAGTTTCGAGGAGGCGGATGAGTTGATCCTCGAGTACGGGCTGCCGGTTGGCCTGATTCGCGCCGAGTTCGGCCGGGAAGGCGACGCGCCGGAGGCGGCGAGGCCGCAGGCCGATCGCGGTGCGCGGATCAAGCTGAAGACGGCGGTTCCGGGCGCGCCCGCCATCGTCGAGCGAAGCGATTTCGACGTGATCGTGTTTGAACGGGCCAAGGAACTCATGGTAAAGGTGCGCCAGCACCTGCACGCGCGCGGGCTCAGTAAGAGCCTGATTCGGGGCGTGGTGCTCACCGGGGGCGCCAGCCGGATCAAGAACTACACCGCCCTTGCGGAAGCGGTGTTCCAGGTGCCGTGTCGCGTCGGATACCCCAACTCGGTGGAGATTCTGCCGCACGCCGTGGAAGCGCCTGAGTTCTCGGTGGCCGTTGGGATCGTGCGCCACGCCTTCGATTACCGTACGGCGGCGAAGGAAGGCCGCGTCGAGGCACGGGGCGCTGCGGCGTCGTGGCGGCGGCGGCTGGTTCGGTTTTTCAGGAAGTACTTCTTGTAAGGACGCGATCGCAAGGGACTGAGGGCGATCGCGCGGCGCGGACGGATAAGGCCCGGCGGGCAGGGGCTCGATTCGCCGCGTGACGCGCAGGAGTAATGCATCATGCCGAAGGTAACGACATTCACGGTGGTTCCCAAGCTGCCGGAGAAGATCGCGCGCCTGGCGGACATCGCCCACAACCTCCGGTGGTGCTGGGATCCGGAGGCGATCGAGCTGTTGTTCCGCATCGATCCGGATCTCTGGATCGCGCACACGCAGAACCCGGTGCTCCTGCTGGGCAAGGTGAAACAGGATCGACTGCAACAACTCGCCGAGGATGAGAGCTACCTGGCCCATCTGGAACGGGTGGCCGCCCGGCTGGACGAGTATCTTGCGTCAGGCGACTGGCGCGAGCGAAGGCCCGATACACCGGACGGATTCAGCGTGGCGTATTTCTCGGCGGAGTTCGGCCTGCACGAGTCGTTGGCCACGTACTCCGGGGGCCTGGGCGTGCTGGCGGGGGACTTCGTGAAGGCGGCGAGCGATCTGGCGCTTCCGTTGGTGGGCGTGGGGCTGCTCTACCGGGAAGGATACCTTCAGCAATACCTGAACGCAGACGGATGGCAGCAGGAGCAGTATCCGCAGAATGATTTCTACAATCTGCCGCTGACGCTGGTGCGCGACGAGGCCGGCAACCAGGTGACGGTGGAGGTGGAGTTCGCGGAGCGCAGGGTGAAGACGCGGATCTGGCGCTGCGACGTGGGCCGGATCGCGCTGTATTTGCTCGACTGCGATTTTGACGCGAACGATCCGGATGACCGCGAGATCACGGCGCGCCTGTACGGGGGTAACCTCGACATGCGCATCCGGCAGGAGATCCTGCTTGGAATCGGCGGTGTGCGGGCGCTGCGCGCCCTCGGCATCGAGCCGGCCGTATACCACATGAACGAAGGCCACGCCGCGTTCCTGACGCTCGAGCGGATCCGTGAGCTGGTTGTGAAGGAGTCGGTGCCGGTGCCGGCCGCCATCGAGTCGGTGAAGGCGGCTGCGGTGTTCACGACGCACACGCCGGTTGCGGCGGGCAACGATACCTTCCCGCCGGACATGATCGAGCACTATTTCGCAGGGTTCGCCGAGGACGTGGACATGCCGATGGAGCAGTTGCTCGGCCTGGGCCGCCAGGATCCGGAGGATCCCCACGAGGCGTTCTGCATGACGGTGTTGGCGTTGCGGCTGTCGGCCGGGGCAAACGGCGTCAGCGAACTGCACGGGAAGACGGCCCGGCGGATGTGGATGCGAGCCTGGCCGGGCGTGCCCGAGGAGGAGATCCCGATCACGGCGATCACGAACGGCGTCCATACGCGGTTCTGGATCTCCCGGGATCTGGCAGGCCTCTACGATCGCTACATCGGGCCGGGCTGGGTGTTGAGCCCCTCCGATCCGGAGGTGTGGGCGCGCATCGACGACGTGCCCGATGCGGAGTTGTGGCGGACGCATGAGCGCCGGCGGGAGCGGTTGGTGAATTTCGCGCGGCGGCGGCTGGTGGCGTGCCTGGAACGGCGGGGCGCGCCGAGGGCGGAAATCCACGCGGCCCACGAAGCGCTGGATCCCGAGATGCTCACAATCGGGTTCGCACGGCGGTTCGCCACGTACAAACGGGCCAACCTGTTCCTGATGGATCCCGAGCGGTTCATCCGGATTCTGACGGACGCCAAGGCGCCCGTGCAGATGATCATCGCGGGCAAGGCCCATCCCGCCGACACCCAGGGCAAAGACCTCATCCGCAACATCGTCCATTTCGTCCGGGAGTACAACGTCCGCCACAACGTGATCTTCATCGAGGATTACGACATCAACGTGGCGCGCTACATGGTGCAGGGCGTCGACTGCTGGCTCAACACGCCGCGCCGGCCCATGGAGGCGAGCGGGACGAGCGGCATGAAGGCCGCGGCCAACGGCGTGCTCAATATCAGCACGCCGGACGGGTGGTGGTGCGAGGCCATGGGCCTCGGTGAGAACGGGTGGAGCATCGGGGGCGGCGAGTTGTATGACAACGCCGACGAGCAGGACATCGTCGAGAGCGAGGCCCTGTACGAACTGCTCGAGCGCGAGATCGTCCCCATGTTCTACGAGCGGGGCCGGGACGGACTGCCGCGGCGGTGGGTGGAGTGGATGAAGACGGCCATCAAGTCCATCTGCCCGGTGTTCAACACGCAGCGGATGGTGCAGGACTACGCCGGCGAGTTCTATCTCCCCTGCACGACGCGGAGCCGGGGCCTCGCGGCCGACGGGAACGCGGGCGCGGTGGCGCTGGCCGACTGGAAGCAGGCGATCCGCCGGAACTGGGACAAGGTGCGGTTCGTGGGCGTCACCTGCGGGCCGACGCAGGGGCTCGTGTGCGGGACGAGTCTCGACGTGACGGCGCAGGTGTTCCTGGACGGCCTGAGCAACGAGGACGTCACGGTGGAGGTGTACTACGGCGAGTTGGATCGCCACGGCGAGATCGCCACGGGCAAGCCGGCCACGATGGAGTACGTCCGGGCGGTGAAGGCCAATGTCTACGAGTTCCAGGGCGCCATCCCCTGCAACCAAACCGGACAACTGGGGTTCGCGGTGCGCGTGATCCCCAGCCACCGCGACTTGGCGCAGAAGCACGAAACGCACTGCATTACGTGGGCGTGACGTTGCTTTTGGGCCGCGGTGCGAAGTATAGTTGACGGAACGCAGGCGGAACCTCTCCAGGACTTTCGAACGAAGGATCGGATGCCGTGATCATCGTAATGGGATCGCGCGATCAGGACGATGTCGATCGCGTCATCAGGAAGATCGAGGAGTTCGGCTACAAGGCCCACGTGATTCTCGGCGTCGAGCGCACGGTGATCGGCGCGGTGGGCGACGAGCGCGGGAAGGCGCGGCTCCAGTCCCTCGAATCGCTGCCCGGCGTGGAACGGGTGGTGCCGATTCTCAAGCCGTTCAAGCTGGCCGGCCGGGAGTTGAAACGCGAGGACACGCAGATCCGGGTGGGGAGCGTGGAGATCGGGGCCGGGCGGTTCTGCGTGATGGCCGGGCCGTGTTCGGTCGAGGGCCGGGAGCAGATCCTCGAGACCGCGCGGATCGTCAAGGAGGCCGGGGCGGGCGTTCTGCGTGGCGGGGCCTACAAGCCCCGGACTTCGCCGTACAGCTTCCAGGGACTCGAAGAGGAGGGGCTGCATCTGCTGCAGGAGGCGCGGGAGGCCACCGGGTTGCCCTTCGTGACGGAGGTCATGACGCCGGAGCAGGTGGAACTCGTCGAGGAACACGCCGATATCCTGCAGATCGGGGCGCGCAACATGCAGAATTTCGGGCTGCTCAAGCAGGTGGGCCGGGCGAGGAAGCCCGTGTTTCTGAAACGGGGCATGATGTCCACCGTGAACGAGCTGCTCATGTCGGCCGAGTATGTGATGTCGGAGGGCAACCTCGATGTGATCCTGTGTGAACGGGGCATTCGCACGTTCGAGACGGAGACGCGCAACACCCTCGATCTGAGCGCGGTTCCCATGCTGAAGAAGCTGTCGCACCTGCCGGTTGTCGTGGATCCGAGCCACGGCACCGGGCATTGGGATCTGGTGGCGCCGATGGCGAAGGCGGCCGTGGCCGCCGGGGCCGACGGCCTCATGATCGAGGTTCATCCCCATCCGGAGGATGCGTTCTCGGACGGATCGCAGTCGCTGAAACCCGGGCGTTTCCGTACGCTGATGGAAGAACTCAAGCCATTTCTCGAGATCGCTGGAAAGACGCTGTAAGCACCCATGACAGATCAGGAACTCATCGAAGACATCGAATCGCTGGAGCCCGTCGAGTCGCTGGGACGCGAGGAAACCCGGCGCGCGCTGCACGCGTTGCTGTTCACGAGCGACAAGCCGGTGAGCCCGAGCCGGCTGGCCGAGGCGCTCGGCGACGCCGATCGGGAAGTCGTCGTGACGTTGCTCGCGGAACTGGGGGCCTCCCTGGATGCGGACAACGCGCCGTACGTGTTGCGGGAGATCGCCGGCGGATACCAGTTGACCACCCGGCCCGAGTTCGCGCCCTACATCCGCCGGATGCTGCAGATCAAGAAGCAGAACCGGCTCTCCCGGGCGGTGCTCGAAACCCTTGCCATCATCGCGTACAAACAGCCCGTGACGCGCGTAGACGTCGAGGCGATCCGCGGCGTGAGCGTGTCGCACGCCTTTGACGCGCTTCTCGAGAAACGGTTGATCAAGGTGGTCGGGGTGGCGGAGACGCCCGGCCGGCCCAAACTCTACCGAACCACGGACGAGTTTCTGGCGCACTTCGGGCTGCGAAGCCTCAAGGAACTGCCCTCGATCGAGGAACTCCGCGAGTTGAGCTAGGCGGATGATCCGGCTGCAGAAATTCATGGCCGCGTGCGGCGTCGCTTCCCGCCGGGCGTGCGAGGATCTCATCGCTGCGGGCCGGGTGCGCGTGAACGGGGAGCCCTCCTCCGTCGGCGACACCGTCGATCCCGAGCGTGATGAGATTCTCCTGGACGGCCATCCCCTGCGACAGGACACCTTGACGTACATCCTGCTGAACAAGCCGCGCGGCGTTGTCACCACCCTCACCGATCCCCACGGGCGGCCCACGGTAGTGAGTTGTCTGGCCGGCTTGGAGGTGCGCGTCTTTCCGGTGGGCCGGCTCGATCTGGACGTGGAAGGGGCGCTTCTGTTGACGAACGACGGGGAACTCGCCCACCGGCTGATGCATCCGCGATATGGCGTCGACAAGGCGTATCTGGCCCGGGTGAAGGGGCTCGTGGCGTCGGACACGGCGACGCGGCTGCGCACGGGCGTGGAGTTGGACGACGGGATGACGGCCCCGGCGGGCGTCGAGATCGTGAAGCGCGATCGGGACGCCACCGAGCTCCGGCTGGTGTTACGCGAGGGACGCAAACGCGAAGTGAAGCGGATGTGCGACGCGGTGGGGCACCCGGTTCAGGAACTGCGGCGGGTGGCGTTTGCGGGACTGGATGTCCGGGGCCTGGCACCGGGCGCGTGGCGCCGCCTGCGCGCATCCGAAGTCCGGCGATTGCGGGATCTCGCGGGGATGTCCGACACGGCCTGAAGCCTGGGCCGCAGCGGGATCATTTCTCGACGAAGAATCTCTGCCCGTCCACCTCGATGGCGATGCCGCGCGGTTCGGTGCCGATCAGCTTCGCCTTGGTGCCCACGATGAAGTCGCCGACGTAGACGCGCTCCATGTTGATGACGGCCCAGGCGG
>JAFGTL010000510.1 GCA_016934125.1 Candidatus Hydrogenedentota bacterium | reverse complement strand
TGTTCTTCGACGGCCCGTCGGTGTATCCCGAGTACCTCACCGACGCCAACATCCTGCAGTGCCCGTCCGACCCCGACGGCCACCAGTACTTCGAGCGGATGATGGTAGAGCCGGTCAATCCGTGCCGGTTCTGGGACGTGTCGTACTCGTACACCGGTTGGGCCATCCTGCAGAGTCATTACCTGATTGACGGCGTCGGCATCGACGATATCCCGGACATGAGCGATCCCACCGGCTCGCCCCCGTCGTTCATCAACGTGCTGGACGGCCTATTCCTCACGCTGATCAACGACGACGTGCTCCCGGAAGCCGCCACCAGATTCGCTGCCGGCGACTACGACCAGATCCACGAGCAGGACTGGGATTTCGTCGACATGAGCGGAAACGCCGAGAGCTTCCTGCGGTTGCGTGAAGGCATCGAGCGCTTCTTCGTCACCGACATCAACAATCCGGCTGCAACGAACGTTGGCCAGAGCGAGATCGCGGTGATGTGGGACATCAGTTGGATGCCCGCGGCCCCGGCCGATGGGCAGCCCTCGTTCAACCACGTCCCGGGTGGCGGCAATACGCTGTTCATGGACGGCCATGTCAAGTTCTCGAAGTTCAACGAAGGCGACTGGCCGCACTCGAGCAGTTTTTCGGGCTTCTTGACGCTTCTGTCCCTGGCCCATCCGTAGGCCGGGAAGCCTCCTGACGACGCCGGAACGGCGAAGCCGGGAGCGTGTACGAAGCTGACACGGCGGGCGGGGCACAAGAGCGCGATTCCGAGTGCCTCGCCCGCTTCGGTTTGGCCGGCCCCGCCTGATCGGTTCCGGCGAGGCGCACCATTGACATCGCGGAAATGCGGCGCACCGGGCCACTTGAAGCGGGGGGCCGGTTTGCTGCAGAATGGGTCTGTACAGTGTTGTAGCATCAACGGGGTGGAAATTCGATGATGATGCTGTCCCCCAGACAACGGGAAATCGAGGAGCGCGAGAAGGCCATTCTCGAGGTGGCGCGTGAGCTGCTCCTCGAATCGGGCTACTACGCCCTCACCATGGATCGGATCGCCCTGGCGAGCGCGTGCCCGAAGGGCACCATGTATCAGAGTTTTGCCTCAAAAGAGGATATCGTGCTGGCGCTGGCCTGCCAGTCGGGTGAAAGACGAGACAACATGATCGCCCGGGCCACGAAGTTCCAGGGTCGGCCCCGGGAACGAATCCTGGCCATGGGCGAGGCGGCCGCGCTGTTCTCACGGCTGAATCCGGACGATTCGCGAATCCTGCACACGGCGACGGGGCCTATCCGCGAGAAGGCCGTGCCCGAGCGGACGCGCGCGCTGGCCCGGCTTGAGGCGCGGGCCGTGGACCTGCTGTTGGGGGTGCTGGGCGAGGCCCGCGCGCAGGGCGACCTGCCCCTTCGAGATGGATCCACCATGGAAGAGATGGCCTTCGGTATCTGGGCACTGGTTGAAGGGGGGTTCACCCTCATCGAATCCGGGGTGCCTCACAACGCGTTCGGCATCGGAACGCCGTGGACACACGTGTTCCGGGTGTTCAACGTGCTGGCCGACGGATACGGCTGGCGGCCGCTGTTCGCCGAGTTCGACTGGGAGGAATCGCTGGCACGCGTCAGGCGCACCCTGTTTCCCGAGGAAGCACAGCGCCTGTACGGCGAAGGGGCGTGGTACGGGGACGGCGCCTGATCCAGGGCAGGGGGCCAGGGTCAGGCCTTCCGGCTTCGCTGACGGAACATCTTGGGGCTCATTCCTTTATACCTGCTGAACGCCGTCGAGAACGAGAACGGCGAGCAGTATCCTACCCGATCGGCGATCTCGTCGAGGGGGCAATCGTAGTTGGCCAGCAACTCCTCAGCGCGCTGCATCCGCAGCAGGCGAACCGTGTCCTTGGGGGTGCGGCCTGTCAGACGAACCACGGCTTGGTGAAGGCCCGAGGCGGACATGTTCATCTTGCGCGCCAGCTCGGGCACAGACCACGCCGCACCCAGGTTGGCGTTCACGGTGTCCCAGAGGTCGTGGAGCATCTGCCTCAGCACCCGATCCCGGGGGGTATCCGAGGTCTCGACCTCCCTCTCCAGATAGAGCACGACAAGCTCGGAGAAGAGGGAAGTCGCTCTGTTTGAGCCACTTGCGGCGGCGAGGCTCTCGCTCCGGAGCCCGTCCACAGCCCGGTACAGCGTCTCCAACAGGGATGTCTGCCGGACACACGGCTGCCCGTCACCCAGGGCCAGCCAAGGCCCTAAGTCGTTCAGGTGGAACCACATAATCTTCCATGGCACGTCCACCGCTTCGTAGCGATACACCGTCCGGGCCGGGAGTACGAGTAGGCTTCCGGGCTCCGCCGGAGTCGCGCGCGCACCGACAGTGAGTTGCCCCGTCCCTTCGAGCGTATAGAGCAGTTCGTGGAACGGGGGCTCGGCCCGCTCGATGAGATACCCGCTCGCACCCCGGTTGATCCCGGCGCCGGCCACGCCCCCTCGGCGCAATGCGGCCGTTTCGGGCGTCTGGAGCGGCATGAGCCACTCCCGGGAACCGGGAGGAATTACTACAGTTTCGCGAATGCTTTTTGTAGTTCTCGACATTCCGAAAAGCCTGCACTGGAAGCTATATTGTATACGCTGGTATTGCATAGCATGTCTGACCACGGGGATTCAACCCGGGCTGCAGCGCACAGGATTGAAGAAAGCGTTATGCGGTTCTTCCGTTAGACCCAATACCGTCATGCGAAGAGTCAAACGTCTAAGGTGCGTTGACATAGTGTGTTACGTTTGCGCTAATCACTGAACACCCAAGGGAGAAGACAAGATGAGACGAAGTGGAAGAGGATTTACGCTAATCGAATTGCTGGTCGTTATTGCCATCATCGGCATCCTGGCGGCCATCCTGCTGCCGGCCCTCTCGCGCGCGCGCGAGGCCGCGCGCCGGGCGAGCTGCGCCAACAACCTGAAGCAGATGGGCGTCGTCTTCAAGATGTTCGCCAACGAGAGCAGGGGTGAGAAGTGGCCGAGCATGTCGAAGCAGAACAACGACACCTGCGAAGCGGGCGATACCCCCCGGGCCAACACGCAGCGCCTGTTCTTCGACGGCCCGTCGGTGTATCCCGAGTACCTCACCGACGCCAACATCCTCCAGTGCCCGTCCGACCCCGACGGCAACCAGTTCTTCGAGTCGATGACGGCAGAGCCGATCGATCCGTGCCGGTTCTGGGACGTGTCGTACCACTACGCCGGCTGGGCGATTCTCGAGGAGACGTATCTGGTGGACGGCAGCTCCATCGATGACGCCGTCGACATGAGCGACCCCACGGGAACGCCCCCGTCCTTCTCGCCCCCGCTGGACGCCCTGTTGCTGAACCTGCTCGCGAATGACGTGCTTCCGGATGCCGAGACGAAGTGGGCCGCGGGCGACTACGATGAAGTCCACGAAGGCGACTGGGATTTCGTCGACATGAGCGGCAACTCGGACAAGCTGCTGCGGCTGCGCGAGGGCATCGAGCGCTTCTTCATCACCGACATCAACAACCCGGCTGCCACGAACAAGGGACAGAGCGACATCGCCGTGATGTGGGACATCAGTTGGATGCCGCTGGCCGCGAGCGATGGCCAGCCCTCGTTCAACCACGTGCCGGGCGGCGGTAACACGTTGTTCATGGACGGCCACGTCAAGTTCTCGAAGTTCAACGAGGGCGCTTGGCCGCATTCGTCCACGTGGTCGGCGACGATTTCGCTTCTCGCGGCACTGTAAGAGCGGGAATCCCGGACTGATAGAGTCCGGTTGACGACGGTAGACGCCGGCGGGGCAGGGAATCAACCCCCTGTCCCGCCGGTTCTTGTATGGCGCTTGAGGCGCTAGGCGAACCGCGTCTTGAGGATAGACACGATGTGTTCGAGCCGGTGCGCGTAGGTATGCTCGTTGAGGACGCGCATGCGGGCGCGCTCTGCCACGGCGCGCCGTTCGGCAGGATGGGCACGGTAATGGCGGAGCAGGTCGCGGGCCTCATCAAGGCTCCGATAGGCCGCGACCTCCGTGTCCACGTCGAACAACTCGCCCAGGGCGGGCTGGGCGTCGGTGAGCAGGAACCCGCCCGCCGCGGGGCAGTCGAACACGCGTTGATTCACCGTATTGGGCATCTGAATGCTCGTGACGTTGAGACTCACTTGGCACCGCGCGTAGAACCGCGGCAGTTCGGCGAGGTAATTGACTGGGCCGCGTGCCCGGGGGAACGCAAGGCGCCAGCCGGGATCGCCGTACAGTTCCATTCCTTCCGGCGTGAGGGCCGCGGCCAACTCGTGCCGGAGGCGGCGGGTGCCCTCGACGAAGAAGAGCAGTTCGGCGTGCAGGGCTTCGTCTGGATCCAGGCGCGTGACGAGGGCCGGCTGGAGTAGCGCGTCGAGGCCGCGCCCGAAACACGTCCGGGTGGCCGCGCCGCGGTCGAAGGCGTCGCGAACGGCGGCGGCCAGTTCGGGCCGCTGGCCGATCCAGTCCCATTCGCGCTGGGCGAAGGAGGCCATGCTGTTGCCCACGAACGCGGGGGGCGAGTCGGCGGCCTCGGGAACCGGGGCGTTGAACACTGTGGCATCGACGGCCAGGGGCACGACGTGCACCTCAGGAAACCCGAGGCCTTCGAGATAGGGGACGTAGGCCTTGTCCCAGGTGAGCACCACCGAGTAGTCGGTGGCATAGCGCGAACGGCCCATGAGGATGGTGCGCGGATCGTCGACGAACCACGCGACATAGGGCAGATGCAGATCGGCGAACAGCCGGGCGAACAGCCCGTCCACATCCATCCCGCCGAAGTTGACGCTCAGCACGAAGTCGGGCCGGAACGTCACGAGCTTCTCGATGAAGCCGGCGACGAGTTCGCGCGACATCAGGCCTTCGGCGACCACCCGCGCCGAGTCCACCTGCCATCCCATGCCATCCGCGGCGTTCCGGCAGGCCGTGTCCAGCCAGTACTCGCTGTGGAGGATGAGCATGCGGGGTGTCGCGGACGCGAGTTTCGCGTACGTCATGCGCGCTTGGAGACGCTCGGATACCTGGAGTCGAGGCCCATCCATGGGGGGGATAGTACCACGCCCCGGCCGGATTGTCAGTTCCCGAATCGCCGGTTAAGATCTCGCAACGTGGCGCGCAAGGCAAGCTCGGCCGCAGCACCCGTGCCTCCGTGAAAGTCACCAGCGCGGTGAGTGCGTGGCCGAGCGAAACTCACGCACCGTTAAGAACTTCGAGCGCGCCACAATCCGCGACCCGGCGACCGGGGTCAGTTCGATTGACACGATCCGGTGTGCGTGCTATCGTCACTGCCGCTCGGGGCTGCAATACCAAGGGAAACGGCAATGGACATACAGGGATGCATGGTTGCCGCCCTCATCGCGTTCGGCGCGCTTCTCGGCGTGACAACCGCCGCATTCGCAGGGGCCGGGAGCCGCGACGCCACGTGTTTCCAAACCGCCGCGCCGTACGCGCCGGAGATCGACGTCGGCTCCGATGTAGCCATCGTGTACGGCGTGAACGAGTCGTTTTCGGCGCGGGTGGCCGAGTGGCGGGCCCAGGGGTACACGGCGGCCATGATGACGGGGATCGCGTGGGGCGGATACGATGATTACTATGTATCCGGCGACTCCTTCAAGAAGGAGGAAGTGCAGACGGCCAAGAACGGCCGGCTCTTCATGCACGGCCGGAGCACGACCGTCGGCTACAACGTGCCGACGCCCGCCTACATCGAGTACATCAAACACTATATCGATCCGGCCATCGACGCGGGCGTCTGCGCCATCTACCTCGAAGAACCCGAGTACTGGGCCGAGACGGGGTGGAGCGAGGCATTCAAGGCGGCGTGGCAGGCCCACTATGGCGAGCCGTGGCAACCGCCCGACTCGAGCGTGGATGCCCAGTACCGCGCGAGCAGACTGAAGTACGAGTTGTACTTCGAGGCGTTGCGCGACGTGTTCGGGCACGTCAAGGGCCGGGCCCGCGAGAAAGGCATCGAGATCGAGTGCCACGTGCCGACGCACAGCCTGATCAGCTATGCCCATTGGCGCATCGTGAGCCCGGAATCGCACCTGATCGACCTTCCGGAGATGGACGGCTACATCGCCCAGGTGTGGACGGGCACGGCCCGCACGCCGAACATCTACGGCGGCGTCAAGAAGGAACGCACCTTCGAAGGCGCCTTCCTCGAATACGGCCAGATGCTCGGCATGGTGCGCCCGACGGGCCGCAAAGTCTGGTTCCTTGCCGATCCCATCGAGGATAACCCGGATCGAACCTGGGAGGACTACTCGACAAACTACGAATGCACACTCGTGGCCTCGCTGCTCTGGCCCGAGGTGCACCGGTTCGAGGTGATGCCCTGGCCGCACCGGGTGTTCCTGGGCAAACGCACACTCGGCAGCGGCCCGGACGCGGGGAAACGGGTGGTAATCCCGGCCGACTACGCGGCCCAGGTGCTGATCGCCGTCAACGCGCTCAACGAGATGGATCAGGAGCAGATCGACTACGACGCCGGTTCGCGCGGAATCGGCGTCATCGTGTCGGACACGATGATGTTCCAGCGGGCCGCCCCGTCGCCGAGCGACGGGGCCATGGGCGCCTTCTACGGGCTGGCGTTGCCGTTGCTCAAGGAAGGGGTGCCCGTCGAGGTGGTGCAACTCGAGAACACCATTCATCCCGAGTGCCTGCGTCCGTATGACGTGCTGCTCCTGACCTACGAACACCAGAAGCCGCTCAAGCCCGAATACCACGAGGCCCTGGCCGCGTGGGTGCGGAACGGCGGCGGCCTCGTGTACATCGGCGACGGCTCGGATCCGTACCACGGCGTGCGGGAATGGTGGAACAACCAGGGGCAGTCGGACGCCAAGGCGTACGAGGATCTGTTCGCGCGGCTCGAAGTGGGGGAGGAGGCGCGCCGGCACCCGCAGCGGGTGGGGAAGGGGTGCATCCGGGTGGTGGCGGAGAATCCGTCGAGCCTCCAGCACAGCGCCGAGGGCGCGGCCCGGCTGCGCGCAGTGGTGTCGGAGGTGCTCGAACAGCGCGGCGCCACGCTCCGCACGCAGAACTACCTGTGCCTTCACCGCGGCCCATTCATCGTCGCGGCGGTGCTCGATGAATCCTCTTCGGATGCGCCGCTCCGGTTGAGCGGTTCCTTCATCGATCTGTTCGATCCGGCATTGCCGGTGCTCGGGGAGCGCGTCGTGCAGCCCGGACAGCGGGCGCTTCTCTACGATATCGATAGCGCGCGCGCCCTCGGCCTCACCGCCAAGGTGGCCGCAGCCGCGGCGCGTATTCGCAACGAGCGGCTTGAATCGGGCCGGTTCGGATTCACGGCCCGCGGCCCGGCCGGGACGATCGCCCGGGCGCGCGTGCTGCTTCCGGGGCGGCCGGAAACGGTTCAGGCGAATCCCGCCGTCGAGTTGCGCCACGAATGGGATCCGGCCAGCGGCACCATGGCGATCACGTTCCCCAACCAGGCGCACGACATCCAGTTCACCATCGGTTTCGCTGCGGACACAGCAGGAGAAGATGCGTTGTGATACGCCCTAGGTTCTGCTAGACTCTCGCAGATTCGTTGTCAGGATCGGAGCAGGTACCACATGATAGACCAGACGTGTATTCAGCGGATTGCGCAAGAACTCTCCATCGGCGCGGGGCAGGTGGTCAAGGCGATTCAGCTCCTCGACGAGGGCGCTACGCTACCCTTCATCGCCCGGTACCGGAAGGACGTGACCGGGAACCTCGATGAAACCAAACTGGAGGTCATCTCCGAGCGCAATGCGTATTTCAAGGGCTTGCTGGATCGGCGCCGGGCCGTGCTCGACGCCATCGCCCAGCAGAACCTGTTGACCGACGAACTCCGCGAGAAGATCGAGTCGTGCTACGACAAGGCCGGGCTCGAGGATCTCTATCTGCCGTACAAGAAGCGCCGCCGTACCAAAGCGACCGTCGCCCGCGAGAAAGGGCTCACGCCGCTGGCCGATTTCCTGTGGAACCAGGAGCCTGGGGATCGGTCCGTCGACGAATTCGCGGCGTCATTCGCCCGGCCCGAGAAGGCCGTCGCCTCGGCCGAGGAGGCCATCGAGGGGGCGGGCTACATTCTCGCGGAACGCATCTCGCTGGATCTCGAGACGCGCGTGTTTCTCCGCGAGACCATGCACGAAGCGGGCAAGATCCTCTCCCATCCGACCAAGAATGCGGAAGGCCGCAAGACCAAATACGAGGCCTACTACGAGTTCTCCGAACCCGTCAAGTCCATCCCGTCGCACCGGTTCCTGGCCATCATACGCGGCGTGAAAGAGGGCGTGCTCCGCATGGAACTCGGCCTCGACGATGAGCGCGTCGTGTCGGACACGGCCGACCGGTACGTGAAGGAGCCCGGTTCGCCCTTCGAGCCCTACCTCCGCAAGATCGTGGAGGACAGCTACTACCGCCTGCTTCGCCCGAGCGTTGAGAATGAGGTGATCAGCACCGTGCGCGAACGGGCCGACGATGAAGCGATTCGCGTGTTCCGCGAGAACGCCCGGAACCTGCTTCTGTCTGCACCGGCGGGCCAGATCTGCGTGATCGGCGTCGATCCCGGCATGCGAACCGGATGCAAGCTGGCCGTGACGGATCGCACGGGCACGTTCCTCGAAGCCGCCACGGTGTATCCCAATCCGCCCCAGGAAGACATCGAGAATGCCGAAAAGGTGCTTCTGGCGCTCATGGAGAAGCACGACGTGACGGCGGTGGCCATCGGGAACGGCACGGGCTCGCGTGAGGCGGCCCGGTTCGTTCGCAATGCCCTCGCCAAGGTGACGCGGGACAAGGTGTTCTCGGTGTTCGTCAGCGAGGCGGGCGCCTCTGTCTATTCGACGTCCAAGGTGGCGCGCGAGGAGTTCCCCGACCTCGATGCAACGGTGCGCGGGGCCATCTCGATCGCGCGCCGGCTGCAGGATCCCTTGTCCGAACTGGTGAAAGTGGATCCACGCCACATCGGCGTCGGCCAGTATCAGCACGACGTGAATCAGAAGCGCCTCCGGGAAGGGCTGCATCGAACCGTCGTATCCTGCGTGAACCGGGTCGGGGTCGATCTGAATACGGCGTCGACGGCGTTGCTGCGGTACGTGAGCGGAATCCAGGCCGACGTGGCCCAGAGCATCGTCGGCGCACGCGCCAAACTGGAAGGGTTCAGGACGCGCCAGCAACTCCTCGACGTCGAGGGGGTCGGCCCCAAGGTGTATCAGCAGTGCGCCGGATTCCTGCGTATCGTGAACGGCGAGAACGTGCTGGACAGCACCGGGATCCACCCCGAGGCCTACGGCGTCGTCGAGCAGATCGCCGAAGCCCTCGGCGTGACGCCGGCGGCCCTGCTCAACAACGCAGAGATCCTGAAAGACCTCGCCCTCACCCAGTTCCAGACGGAGTTGATCGGCGAACTCACCCTGGCCGATATCCGCGACGAACTACTCAAGCCCGGCCGCGACCCGCGCACCGAGTTCAAGGTGCCCCAGTTCCTCGACGGCGTCGAGTCCGTCAAAGACGTCGAGGAAGGCATGGAAACGGAAGGGGTGGTCACGAACGTGACGGATTTTGGCGCCTTCGTGGACATCGGGGTGCACCAGGACGGGCTCGTGCACCTGTCTGAGTTGGCCCACCGGTTCGTCGAGGATCCCCGCCGCGTCGTCAAGGTCGGCGAGATCGTGAAGGTCAAAGTCATCAAGGTCGATCACGAGTTGCCCCGGATCTCGCTGTCAATGAAGGCACTCCTGCCTCCGCCCGAGCCCAAGCCGCGCCGGCCCAGGCCCCACAAGCGGCCGGCGGGCCAAGCCCATGCTCCAGCAGAACGGGGCGCCCCCGCGGAACCCGCCGCTGCGGCATCGCCCGGTGGCGACTCCGGCGGCCGGCCGGCCCGGCGAGATGACGCCCGGCCTCAGCGCCCCCGGCGCGACAAGCCCCGCGGTCAGGACACCGGCCGTTCGCAGCGGCCCCGCAAAGGCTCGGGCCGCGGACACGGTGGAGACCGCCCGAGCCCGAGGCACGGTGGCGATTCCGGCAGCCTGCTCAACACCCAATTGGCCGATCAACTGGCTGCCCTGAAGGACAAGCTCGGCTCATAGGCTGCGGCGGTATGCGACGGATGCCACCGCCAGGCGGAAGAGAGCGGCTCACCGCCGGTTAACGGCCTCGCTCGGCACCGCCGTCGGCCTTGGTGCGCGCCCCATCAGTCGGGTCGCGGAATCAACTCGCCGTCCTGCCAGGTGTACGCCTGGAACTCCTCGCCGGGCTTGGAGGTGCAGACAGACGAGCCATTCCGGATGTCTTTCGGGACAAACGAGCCCAGTGCGTCGTGATCCGGGTTCAGCACGATGTGGGTGACCTCACAGTGACTGTGCCACCTCTCGAAGGTGCCACTGGACAGTCTCTTCGATTCGAAAGCATCTGACTGCACAGGCACCCAGGTGCCATCGATATTCCTCAGACGGACGTTGCGCAGTTCGCAGGTCCACTCGAATCCCGCCGGCATGACGTGGCCACCCACCCGGTCGCCGCCGGCCAACCGCACGCGGGCCTGGACGAGGCTACTGCCGTATTCCGGCGCAAGCCAGAGCATGTACCGCCCCTGTGGCGAGCGGCCGCGAATGACATAACACGCCGTTCCGTTGACCAGCGCCGTGCCCGGATCGACGTGCAGTTCATGGGCATTCCGAAGAATGGTGTCCACCCGCACATCGGCCCAAAAGAACCCCATCGCGGAGCGTCCACCGTATGCGCGCGGCACAGGGATGAAGCCAATGACTTCCTCGTGGTCTCTGGGAACGATGTGGACGAGGTCTTCCGGATCCCCGAAGTCCGTGCCGTGGGTGACCTGAACGTAGGTTCTCCCGTCCCAGAGGTAGCTGGTGTAGGCAGGCTTCTCCTTCGTATACGGCATCGGGTCGAACAGGTTCCCCCACACCTCGATCCGGTAGTAGAACCGTAGGCCATCCGTTCGGAACTCCTCCAGATCCTCCCGAGTTCGCCGCCCCACGAGGTCGGGACGTTCGACGTTGACAACGAAATCGTACTCGTAGTCCGTCCTGCTGTTGAGGATATAGGACCTGAGTTCGTCCCGGGTGGCCGCGTAGCACGCCAGCAACTCGCGAGCGTCCGGGGCCGGCGCCTGAGCCGTCGAGGCCACGGCGGCGACGGTGCAGAGCACCGGTAGAAGCGCGATCCGTGTGTTCATGCTGCCCTCCCGCTTCTCCGATCACCGCGCCATCCGCGCGGCGCCACGTCGCAAGCCAGCCGCCTTGCCCGAACCCGACGCGTTGAGATTCACCAGGTTCGGTAACGTCGCTGCCAACCGGGCCTTGGCCTCATCGCTGCACGGAAGAGGGCTGTTGATCTCGATGTAGCGAAGCCGCGGCAAGCCTTCGAGGTGGGCCAGCCCGTGGTCCGTGATCGTGCCCCAAACCGACAAGCTCTGCAGAGCGTGCATGTCCGCGACGTGCGACAGGCCGCTGTCCGTGACGCGATCGCCGCCGATGGAGAGCCGATCGAGGCGCTTCATCCCGGCGAGGTGCGCCATACCTGCGTCACTGAAATCCGCGCCACGCCCGAGCGTCAGCGCCGTCAGATTCGGGATGTTCGAGATCCAGGCGAGGTCATCGTCGCGCAGACAAGGCGTGGCCTCCCGCCGCGGCCGATCCACGACGCTGATACTGAATCGATCGAGTTGGGTCAGTCCGGACAAGTCGAGGCCCGCCCCATCTTGAACGACATCATACAAGGTGAGCCTCCGGAGGCCGGCCAACGCGTTGAGGCGATTGACCCCGGCCACGGAGACGGCCCCGTGTTCGCGAAAAGACACTTCCAGTTCCCGCAGGCCGTCAAGGGCGGTCAAGCGGGCCAGCCCGTCGTTCGTGATGCGGCCTGCGAAACTCAGGCAAAGGGACTTGAGCCCGGGCAGGCGGGCCAGATGTTCGAGGCCCGCGTCCGTGATGCCCGCGCCGCCGATGTGGAGCGATTCCAGCGAATGCAGCCGCGAGAGCCCCTTGAGACCCGCGTCCGACACGGGGCTCTCCGAGGCGCAAGAGGCCCAGAGGTATTTCAGGTTGGGCAGTTCGCCCAGGTAGCCCAGGCCGGCATCCGTAACGCCTTCGTTGGGGCACATGAGATACTCAAGTGTCTTGATCTCCCCGAGGACGCGGGGCCCACTGTCGCCCATCGCCACATGCATCACGTTCAGTTTGCTGAGGCGGGGGAACCGTTTGAGCACGGCAAGTCCCTCGGCCGTGACCGCCGTTCCGACCAGGTTGAGACTCTCAAGGTTCTGAAGCGGGCTCAACGAACGGAGTCCGGCGTCCGTAATGGGGCAGGCCGACAGATCCAGCACTTCAAGAGAGGGGATTCGGCTCACCTGCTGGAGGTGGCCGTCATCGACATCGGAGGACGCCAGGGAGAGTTGCGTCAGGTTCTGTAGTGCGGAGAGGCCGGAGAGATCGGCCCCGCCCAAGTCGCAGTTGTGGAGCACGAGGCACTCCAAGGCGTCCAGTTGGCACAGAAGGCCTACGGCGCGGGCGGACAAGTCAGACTGGCGGACCGCGAGCACCTTGAGGGCAGGCAGCGATGTGAGGGGAGCCAGGCCCTCTGCGGTGATGCCCGGCGGCAATACGAGGTGTTCGAGTTCCGTCAGCCCCCCCAGATGGGCCAGGCCCGCATCCGTGATCTTCGTGCCGCCCAGATCCAGCTCGCGCAGCCCCGTCAACGTGCCGATGTGGGCCATGGCCTGATCGCCGACCGGCCAGTAAGCCATCGACAGCATATCGAGGGCATCGGGGCCGAGACTGGCGAGAAGCGACAAATCGTTCGCAGCAGAACCGGCAATATCCAGCCGAATCCGCTTTCCGTCCGGCACCGCCACGTCTCCGCGTGCCTCCGCGACGTAGAGCCAGTCCTCGTCATCGCGCTTGTACCACCCGAAGGGGTAGTCCAGATCGTGTGCGCCGGGGGATAGCACGCGGACAGAACCGAGCGGCCGGCCCGTCGGGAAGTGGAGCACTGGTTGGCTCGCTCTGCTGCGCCCGGCCCGCCCGCCCCTGAGGCGACTCCCGGGCCGCCAGGGGCCGCCGGGGGGATCTCGGGCTGTGCAGTGCCTGTTTCCCGGCCGCTCCGTGCGGCCGAAGGCGTTTCGGGATTGACGACATCCGTGCCCCGGATGCCGCGGGCCGCGGCCGCGCTTTCGGCCTCCCTCACAGTCAGCGAGATCCCCGGTACGCACAGAACGCCAAGGGCAACGATCAAGAGAAGCCCTCTCCGCGACAGGCCCGGTGCCGGCCTGAGATCGGCCGTCATCGCGAGGAGCCGGATGCGCAAGTCCGAGAAGGACTCGGTGGCCAGCGATGCGCTGGGCCGGGCGCACTGCAGGCTGCGGCACAGTTCGGCCGCGCCAACGAGAGCCCTGGCGTATGTGCTGGGCTTCTGGCTGCTCGTGGCGATCACGGCTTCATCGCATGCCCGCTCCCGTTCGCGCAGCACCATGCGCCGCACGGCGTGGAACACGGGGTGGAAGAAGTAGAGGATCTCGCATAGCGCGAGCAGCACGCCCAACGGGAGGTCACGACGGCGCAGGTGGACGAACTCATGGGCCAACACCGCGAGAAGCCCCCCCTCGTCGACCGTCTGAAGGAATGCGGCGGGAAGCACCACGACGGGCCGCATGACGCCATAGGTGAAGGGGGAAACGGCCTCACCGGTGACGGCAATGCGCGGCATG